>JALFZJ010000058.1 GCA_022783665.1 Arcanobacterium sp. | reverse complement strand
GTTCTTCTTCAGAAAGGCCACCCCAGACGCCGTAGGGTTCATGGTGGGTCAGTGCATACTCGCGGCATTGATCGATCACAGGGCAGTTTTGGCAAATCCGTTTCGCACGCTCGATTCGGCGGCGGCGAGGCCCGCCACGCTCGCCCTCTGGATGAAAGAAAAACTCTGGATCCATGGTGTTGCATGATCCTTGAACCTGCCACTCCCAAAAATCTACGAGTGCCCCCTCAACGTTCTTGATGTGGGCAACCATGTGCACGTCCTTTCCGTGTGCGGAGCTCCTCCAATAGAGCCGTGCCGCGGTGGGCTTCAACGATACTGAATGTCGTGCGAATGGTATGTAGCGAACCAGCGCGGAGCAATGCCACTGCTCGTTCTTGCAACGGTCACTACCACCAGTGCCACATCAGTACGCATTTAGGTTAAATCTTCGTGACGTAATTATTCAAGACCCTTTTCGTGTGGTGATATGCGTTTTAGCGATATGGCGGGAAAACACTGAACTACGCTGGTGGCGAAGCAGTGCGTGAAGAGGGCGGTAAGCGCGCAGTGCCCTTGGTGAGATCGCGCAATGGCGTTGAACACGTCCGCTTGGGTTAGCGCGGCGTCGGCGTCTATTATGGCTGTGTGACTCAACATGATCCATTTGCCGGTGTTGGCTATACCTATGATGATGTATTGATTCTCCCTGGCGCGACGGATGTTGTGCCCTCTGAAGTAGATACTACTTCGCGATTAACGAACAGTATCACCTTGAAGATCCCACTTCTTTCCGCGGCGATGGACACTGTGACTGAGTCACGTATGGCGATTGCTATGGCACGCCAAGGTGGTATCGGAATCATTCATCGCAATCTTTCCATCGAGGATCAGACTCATCAGGTTCGGATCGTGAAGCGCTCTGAATCGGGAATGGTTTCCGATCCAGTGACGATCGCTCCAACGGCCACTCTTGAAGAGCTTGATGCTTTGTGTGCTCGATATCGTGTGTCGGGGCTTCCTGTTGTTGATCAAGACGGCGTCTTGCTGGGTATCGTCACTAACCGCGACTTGCGTTTCACACCTACCACGCAGTGGGCTACGATGCAGGTGCATGAAGTAATGACGCCTATGCCGCTGATTACCGGGCACGTCGGCATTTCCAATGATGATGCTGCCAAGCTGCTGGCAAAGAATAAGATTGAAAAGCTTCCTCTGATTGATGACGAAGGCAAGCTTGCTGGTCTGATCACTGTGAAGGACTACGTCAAGTCTGAGAAGTATCCTCACGCGACGAAGGATGAGAACGGGCGGCTGCGTGTGGGTGCAGCCGTTGGTTACTATGGCGACGCTTGGGAGCGTGCAACCTCGCTTGCAGATGCTGGTGTAGACGTGCTCGTGGTTGACACCGCGAATGGTGAAGCTCAGTTGGCGCTCGATATGATTCGCCGTATCAAGTCTGATTCCGGTTTTGACCACGTGCAAGTCATCGGTGGAAATGTGGCCACCACAGAAGGCGCACAGGCGCTTATTGATGCAGGTGTGGATGCCGTGAAGGTAGGCGTTGGGCCTGGCTCAATCTGTACCACGCGCATTGTGGCCGGTGTGGGGGTGCCGCAGGTAAGTGCGATCTACCTAGCTGCAATTGCTGCTAAAGCTGCCGATGTGCCGGTCATCGCTGATGGTGGCTTGCAGTACTCGGGCGAGATCGGCAAAGCGATCATTGCAGGTGCAGATACGGTAATGCTTGGTTCTCTCCTTGCTGGTTGTGAAGAGACTCCCGGGGAGTTGATCTTTATGAACGGCAAACAGTTTAAGAGCTATCGTGGCATGGGATCTCTTGGTGCGATGAGCTCACGTGGGCGCATATCTTATTCGAAGGATCGTTACTTCCAAGCAGATGTTTCGTCCGACGATAAGATCGTACCTGAAGGCATTGAGGGGCAAGTACCTTACCGTGGGTCTCTTGCATCGGTTGCATATCAACTGATCGGTGGTCTCCATCAGACGATGTTCTATGTGGGCGCGCATAACATGCGTGAACTTGGAGAAAAGGGCAAGCTTATGCGAATCACCGCTGCCGGTTTGCGCGAATCGCATCCACACGATATTCAAATGACGGTTGAGGCGCCCAACTACTCATCAAAGCATTAAAGCTCCCGCATCACGAGGACAGTGGGACAGCTCTGAAGACGCTGAGCTCTTAAGCTCACAACGCCTTTCATCGTCACAACACCTTTCACTGGCCGCGTTCGCTTGCTGCGCGATTAGCGGGATTGCACCTGCTGCTGGCCAGTGCAATCCCGCGTTGGTTGCTGTGCGCTCACTTGCCGTAAATGCTACCCGCTACCGGCCACTCCATCGGCTCAGATGTCACCTGCCCACGTTCGGCAGCGCGGCGTGCGAAGTAGCGAGCCGAGTCAAGGTATGATTCACGCTGTTTCGCTTCGAGTACGTCTAAAGGCTCCTCGGTGATTTCGGGGAACTTACGCATAATTGCGGCAAGCACTCGTAAGGTGGCTAACACATCCGCTTCAGCGTTATGGAATGCATCGCTTCGCCATACGCCGTAGTGCTGTGCCACTGATTCGAGGTTTCTTCGGCCTTTACGCCATTTATCGTATGTTTTATCAAGATACAGCGGATCAAGCAACGGGCCGACGCTACGCCCAAGGCGTTCCTGTAAGGTGGGTAGGTCGTGCCGGTTGAGCTCGCACTCAAGTAACGTCAGATCAAAACTTCCGTTGAACGCAACGATCGGGTGGCCTTGTGTGCAGTGAACTTCGAGAAGCTGTGCAACATCGTCTAACACATCCCGAATTGGCTGGCCGTCGCGCCTAGCTATCTCAGTGGTGATGCCGTGAACCGCTGCAGCTCGATCCGGAATTGCCACACCCGGATTTGCCAGCCAGTAGTGTTTAGTGACCTCTGGCCCCGTCACAACAATAATGGAGGCGGTAACGAGACGGTCCTCAGTAGGTGAGACGCCCGTCGTCTCAGTATCAAAGCCAACCATAGGTTGGTGTATCCACGGTAGCGGCATAAGCTCTCCCACACTATAACTTCGCGAACACGTCCAGTCTAATCTAGAGCAAGGGTAGAATTTCTTGGACGTACGGCTACACGAGTAAGGGTATGGCCATACGAGGGTATGGCGATACGATTGAATGCACGTCTACACGAGTACTCGTCAGCAGCATCGGCTGTGACGTGCGTTCTGTAGCGCTCAACCGTGCACATCCACGTAAAATACAACTATGGACGAAATCGAAATCGGGCACGGACGCAAAGCTACTGTGGGCTATTCTTTTGACGACATTGCCATCGTGCCATCGCGGCGCACACGCGATGCGGCGGACGTGTCTACGACGTGGCAGCTGGACGCCCAGCTCTTCGAGGCACCAATTCTTGCTGCGCCGATGGATTCAGTGACGTCTCCTCAAACCGCCATCACGATGGGGCATATGGGTATGATGGGCGTGCTCGATTTAGAAGGGTTATGGTGCCGGTATGCCGATCCTGAGCCTCTACTTGAAGAGATTGCCCAACTTGATACATCTGATGCACATGACCGGATGCAACAGATATATTCGCGTCCGATAGATCCCGATCTGATTCAACGTCGTCTTCAAGAAATACGAGACGCCGGAGCGCCCGTTGCGTGCGCGCTATCCCCGCAACGCACCCAAGAGTATTGGGACCTAGTGGCAGAAGTTGGCGTGGATTTCTTCGTTATCCGTGGCACTGTCGTCTCTGCTGAGCATGTATCAAGTAATCGAGAGCCACTTAACCTTAAACGTTTTATTTACGATTTGGATGTGCCCGTGATCGTGGGAGGGGTGGCATCCTATACGGCAGCTTTGCATTTGATGCGTACGGGCGCTGCCGGTGTGCTCGCAGGTTTTGGCGGTGGAGCGGCCACGGCAAACCGTCGAACGATAGGTGTGGCGGTGCCTATGGCCACTGCTGTGGCTTCGGTAGCTGCAGCGAGGCGAGAGTATATGGATGAGACGGGAGGACGCTACGTCCACGTCATTGCAGACGGGCAGGTTTCGACCTCTGGAGATCTTGTGAAAGCGATTGCTTGCGGGGCAGACGGCGTCATGCTCGGCACTGCGCTCGCGAGAGCAACCGAGGCTCCTGGGCATGGCTATTTGTGGGGAAGCGAATCGTACAATAACAAACTGATACGAGGAGAGCGGCGGTTCGTGGGAACGGCTGGCAGCATAGAGCAAATCATCAATGGCCCCTCACTCGATGCAAGTGGCCACACGAACTTTGTGGGCGCCCTACGCCAAGCAATGGGAATGACTGGCTATTCAGACGTCAAAGAGTTCCAGCGGGTGGGGGTCGTCACTGGGCAAGGCTGAGAGTCGCCAGTGCCAAACAGCATGCCCAGGAAGATCACTTGCCAAGGCTGAGCTGCTCGCGCATATCCTCAGCGCTCAACCACGCCCCAAATAGCCGGCCATCAGCGTTGAATAGGTACGTCTGATCTTTGTTGATGAGAACGGGATCGAAACCGAAGCTACGGACGAGCTCGGCAGCCGTAGCCGCAGCTTCACCATCGGCCGCCCAAACAGCGACTGCTCGGCGGATCCCAGCTTGCCCGATACGCGAATCGGCGACGAGCTGCTCGTACGAAATGTGGTTCAACGTGCGGGCAATCGGAAGCTCTGGGTATGCATCAGCTGGTGCGATGGCATCAGGATCATTCGTGCCAGTGGCCTCCCATGGGTTTGTGGCATCGATGATGACGCCGCGTATGGAGGGTAAGTCAAGCTGCGAGGCCACGTTGTGTGGTACGGCAAGGATGACGATATCGGCCGCTTGGCTCAGTGTCTCAAAATCGACGAGTTTGGCATCTGGCACAACCGTTTCCAATATCATTGCAAGCGTCGGTTTAGGCCGAGCATTAATGACGACGTCGTAACCTGCTGCTAAGGCGAGACGGGCAAGCGAGGTGCCCAGTTTCCCTGCGCCCACAATGCCGACCGTGCGTATCTCGCGCGCTGCGCTAGTGAAATCTGATGAAGTACCATGCATATTTGACCAAACCCTGCGCTGATGCATTCTATTCCCTTGTAATGCGAGTCGTTAGGGTATTTCCTTACACTGCGTCCTCGGTTATGTCCACACACATAGCGCGCGGTGCTATTCGCACGCGTAGCCACCCATAGCGCTGGACGCATAGTACTGCGGTAGATACGACACGGGAATGAAACCGTAAGTGTGCCCGTTAGGGCTAGCATGGCAACACTAGAAACACAGATAGCACCTCAAGATCTCGACTTTGGTATTGACACCTTCGGCGATAATAACGCCGAATCCCAGCACCAATCACTGCTCAACGTTGTTGAGCAGGCAAAACTTGCTGACGAGCTCGGCCTTCACTCCTTCAACCTTGGTGAGCATCACCGTGATGATTACACGATCTCTTCACCGTTGACGACGATCGGATACCTTGCGGGGGTGACGAAGAACATCCATCTCGGTACTGCAGTAGTTGTGCTCAGCTCCGAAGATCCCGTACGTGTATATGAACAAGCGGCAACCACACATGTGCTCTCAGGCGGCAGGGTAGAACTTACCGTTGGGCGTGGCTCGTTCACTGAATCGTTCCCGCTTTTTGGCTATAAACTACAAGACTACGAGCCGCTCTTTGATGAAAAGCTTGAAATGCTCGTCAAAATCTGGAACGAGCGTCCGTTTAGCTGGGAAGGCCACTTCACCCAGAAACTCGATCGCCAGCTTCTCTATCCCGAAATTGATACCTCTACTTTGCCTGTATTCGTGGCAGTCGGAGGCTCGCCGCAATCGGTTGTGCGCACAGCTCACTTCGATCTCGGCCTGCGCCTAGCTATTATCGGCGGTGCTCCAGAGCGCTTTGCCCCATTTGCGGATTTGTATCGCCGTGAACAAGAAGAATTCGGGCACACGCAACGCCGCTCGATTGGCTTCCACGCGCCCGGCATCGTAGCAGATACGGATGACGAAGCAGTTGACGCTTTCCGCGATGACTACCTGCGTTTCAACAAGCGTGTAGGTGCCGAGCGTGGTTGGCCTCCTATGACTGAAGCACGTTTCCGCCAGGAAGTGGAAGACGGCGCTCTATTCGTGGGTTCACCTCAAACTGTGGCCACGAAGCTTGCCCGCGCATTCCGCGCTCTAGGAGCAGACACCTTCA
Organism: Arcanobacterium sp.; assembly: GCA_022783665.1. GTDB lineage: Bacteria > Actinomycetota > Actinomycetes > Actinomycetales > Actinomycetaceae > Arcanobacterium_A. Next base: position 17,251 of record JALFZJ010000058.1, on the reverse strand, counting down.
ATATGAAGATGGGGCAAGGCAACCAAGACCAGCATTTGAAGTCCATCGATCTTTACGCTAACAAGGTGATCCCGATGGTTCGGGATATGCTCAGCTAGCGCGGGCAAAGACGGCTCAAGTGTAACCGTTCGCGCTACTCAGGGCGCTTGCCGAGTGTAACCGACACCTTCGTCGAGTTTGCAAAGAAGTCGTTGCCTTTATCGTCAACCACGATAAAGGCAGGGAAATCGACCACGTCGATCTTCCATACGGCTTCCATGCCGAGCTCAGGGTATTCGAGCTGCTCAACGTGTTTGATGCAGTCCTCGGCAAGCTGCGCTGCTGGGCCACCGATCGAGCCAAGATAGAAACCGCCATATTTCTTGCATGCGTCCGTGACTTGTTGGGATCTGTTGCCCTTGGCGAGCATTACCATCGATCCGCCGAGCGACTGGAACAAATCCACATATGGATCCATACGGCCGGCAGTCGTCGGGCCAAAGGATCCCGATGGTTTACCCTCAGGCGTTTTAGCTGGGCCTGCATAATACACAGGATGATCCTTCATATACTGCGGCATGCCCTCGCCTCGCTCGATGCGCTCGCGTATCTTGGCATGTGCAATATCGCGAGCCACAATGATCGTACCTGTCAAAGATAGGCGAGTCTTCACAGGATACTTCGTCAGCTCGGCACGGATCTCGTCCATCGGGCGATTGAGATCGATCTTCACGACGTCGTCATCATTTGTATGGCCGATTTCGGCGTCTGTGGTGTCGGGAAGGAATTGGCCGGGGTTGAACTCAAGCTGCTCAATAAATACGCCCTCGGGCGTGATCTTACCTTTGCACTGGCGATCTGCTGAGCAGCTCACTGCAATAGCAACTGGCAGGGAGGCACCGTGCCTTGGCAGGCGTACCACCCGAACGTCATGGCAGAAGTATTTGCCGCCAAACTGTGCGCCGATACCGATCTTGCGCGTCAAATCTAGTACATCTTCTTCCATCTGGTGATCGCGGAAGCCGTATCCTTCTTCGCCACCGTGATCGGGAAGTTCATCGAGATAGTGAGCCGAGGCGTACTTCGCCGTCTTAAGAGCAAATTCTGCTGAGGTGCCACCGATAACGATCGCCAAATGATACGGAGGGCAGGCTGCAGTACCCAAGGATCGGATCTTTTCCTCAAGGAACGGCATCATCGAATCAGGATTCAAGATGGCTTTCGTCATTTGATACAGGTAACTCTTATTGGCGGAGCCGCCACCTTTTGCCATGAAGAGGAAATGGTATTCGTTTTCATGGCCGTGCTCAGTATCAGCATAGAGCTCAATCTGGGCTGGAAGATTCGTGCCGGTATTCTTCTCTTCGTACATCGAAAGCGGTGCATTTTGGGAGTAACGTAAGTTGAGTTCGGTGTAGGCATCCATCACGCCTTGTGATAATGGCCTTTCGTCTACACCTGAGGTGAGTACCCGCTGCCCACGCTCGCCTTTAATAATCGCGGTACCCGTATCCTGGCACATCGGAAGCACACCTTCCGCAGCAATATTGGCGTTGCGAAGCAAAGTCTTGGCAACAAAACGATCATTCGGCGATGCTTCAGGATCGTCGAGAATCGTCGCAACTTGCTTGAGATGCTCAGTGCGCAGATAGAACGAAATATCGTGATACGCCGTCTGCGCTAAAAGAGTAAGAGCAGATTCATCAACTTTGAGGAATTTCAGGCCATCAGGCCCTTCTGTAAGTTGCACACCCTCTTTCGTAAGGAGCCGATACTCCGTGGTATCTGCGCCGACGGGAAGCATATCCTTATACTTCAGTTCTGCCATGGGGGTGTTCTCCTCACTGAGTTGAAATCTTACATTCTAAGGATATTCAGTAATGCCGTGTTAGGGGGTGTATTCGCGCAACATATTCGTGCATTTCGTGTGACTTCCAATGCGTCATTTGCTCTGCCGTGTGCAGAACTCGGGAATGAATATGGCCGCAAAGATGTTTCCGCTCATACGTACACGAGGCTGTACGTATAGATCAAGTCCTGTATACGTAGATCGAGCCCTAGGTGAGCGGAACGAGGAGCAGATATGAGTGAATACCGCATTGAACACGACACAATGGGAGAAGTACGCGTTCCGATTGATGCTCTGTATAAAGCACAGACGCAGCGTGCGGTTGAGAACTTTCCCATTTCAGGCAAGCGCCTCACCCCGGCGCACATTCACGCATTGGCGCAAATCAAACGCGCAGCAGCGCTCGCCAACAGTGAGCTTGGCGTCATTAGCGACGCCCAACGAGATGCCATCGTTAGCGCCGCCGATGAGGTAATACGTGGAAAGCATGACGATCAGTTCCCCATCGACGTCTTCCAAACCGGCTCAGGCACATCCTCGAATATGAATATGAACGAGGTGATTTCCACGATTGCCTCCCAGATACTGGGTGAGGAGATACATCCCAATGATCATGTGAATGCCTCGCAGTCGTCCAATGACGTATTTCCGTCGTCTATCCACATTGCTGCCCTCGGGGCAATTGAGCACGATCTGTTGCCGAAACTGGGCATCTTGGCCAGCTCCCTCGAAGGCAAAGCGGAGGAGTTCGCCAGCGTTGTGAAATCTGGGCGCACGCATCTTATGGACGCCACGCCGATCACGCTCGGGCAGGAGTTTTCGGGATATGCCCAGCAGGTGCACTTTGGGATTGAGCGTTTGAAAGCTGCTGAAGTGCGCCTAGCTGAACTTCCACTGGGAGGCACAGCCGTAGGCACAGGTATTAATACCCCTCAGGGCTTTTCTCAGCGCGTCATTGAGCTCATAGCGCAGAATATGGATCTGCCGTTTGTGGAGGCAAGCAACCACTTCGAGGCTCAAGCAGCTCAAGATTCGCTAGTAGAGACGTCGGGTGCGCTGCGAACCATCGCTGTCAGCTTTGTGAAAATCGCTAATGACTTGCGGTGGATGGGTTCTGGGCCGCGCACTGGCCTTGGAGAAATCAATTTGCCCGATCTTCAGCCTGGCTCGTCAATTATGCCTGGTAAAGTGAATCCGGTGTTGCCCGAGGCTACCGTACAAGTCGCGGCACAGGTGATTGGTAATGACGCCGCAATCGCTTTTGCAGGAGCACAGGGTAATTTTGATCTGCTTGTGATGTTGCCAGTGATGGCTCAGAACTTGCTTGAATCGATTACCATCTTGGGGAATGTGGCGAAGACTCTTGCTGAACGCACAATCGACGGCATAACTGCCAATACAGAGCGCGCTCTTGAACTCGCAGAATCATCGCCCTCGATCGTAACGCCCTTGAATCGCCACATTGGTTATGAAAATGCCGCCAAGATTGCCAAACACTCAGTGAAGCACAATATCACGGTTAAACAAGCCGCTATTGATCTGGGCGTTGTTGAGCGTGGCGAGATCACGGAAGCAGATCTCAACGCTGCCCTGGATGTTCACAGCATGACTGGGGATAAGTAAGACGCGGCTAGGGATACCTAAGAGTCAGCCGCGCTAGCCGGCGTCAGGATTAGGGAGTACCGCGATCGTAGTGTTTGCTAAATACTTGCGTAGTCGCCTGAACTTTGAATACTCGATACCCGCGAACGCCTAGGCCTTGTAGCGGTAGACGTTCGTTTCGCGCAGTTCGAAGCCGACTCGCTTATAGAGGCGGTTCGCAGCTTCGCGAGACGGACGCGACGTCAAGTCGATCGACTTCGCGCCTTGGCGCTGAGCGATTTCCACCGCAGCCTCAGCAAGTTTTTGCCCAGCGCCGTGCCCGCGCGCGTTACTATCTACAACGACGTCTTCCACCCATGCTCGCACGCCTGTGGGAATCTCGAAGGTGACGAGGCTCAGCATCCCGAGAATGGGACGTCTGCCTTGCGCGTCGGGCTCGTCCGCGCGATAGGCAAGTAGAGTAATCGAATCTTGAGCAAGAAGACGCTCGAGGTCCTCGATCTTCATCGGCGTCGATGATTGGGAAAGCTGGGGGATAAGGCGAGCAAAGGCTTCCTCGAGCTCAGGGGTTGCGTCTTCGATTATTTCGATACTCATGGCGTCCTTTCGGATTCGGTGGCCAGGGATATGCTCCATTGCAGCCAGTTACAGGTGAACCTAATGACCCCATTGTAAACACATACTAGCTACCGGGCGTGCCGGTTGCTCCAGCGAGTGTGGCATCAATATGTGCGCCGTACACATGTGCGAGCTGCTCCTTAGGCATCGATGCAAGGGGCTCCATCCCGTAGATGTATCGCGTGATAACTAGCCCGAGCACCTGGGCAAAACCCATTTCGAGCCGTATGCGCCGGTTCGCCCCGTGCAAACGTTTGATAAGTGGAGTGGATAGATTGGTGTCGATCCATGCGCGAAATACATGCATTGCTGCCTCTGAGCTGAGCATCGATGAAGCAAAAATGCGGAAGTTGTTGTTTGCCTCTGATTCTTCCCACAGCTTCATAATGGCGAGCAAAATCCGTTCTCCAGATCCTATTCCACCATTGCCGAAGGCGTTGAGGATAAGCTCAACTGGGTCTTTGGGGAGTGACATTGCTTCACGGAAAATCCCCGCTTTGGAGCCGAAATAGTAACCCACGAGCCCTGCGTCACATCCTGCTTCCTTGGCGATAGCGCGTACGGTAACGGTAGGGAAGTCGTATTCGGTGAATTGATGACGCGCGGCTGACAAGAGTCGTTCGCGTACAGCGCCTCGCGCACCCGCAGGCCCGCGTGAGGTGGCAGACGCAGGGGTGTTGTCGGCGGAGTGTCTTTCGGCATCGTGAGGGGCGCTGGTGGCGGTATGTGAAATGAATGTAGCGCGTTTCGCGTGGTTATCGTTCATGCGTCCATCTGATTGTGCTTGTAGGGTTGGAGTGTGATGTCTGAGGTTTGCTCGATTCCCGGGGGCGGAATCCCAAGGTCGTGAGGCGTGTGGCCAGGGGTGAAGTGTTTAGTCATGTATTTGGATGCAGGTATTGCTACTCGTAAGGAACTGAGCAATACGCTAACGAGGTGGAGCTTAACACCCTACTTAACACTCTACTGCGCACAGTGTTAAGTAGGGTGAAGTAAGTGTTAAGCACATCCTACGCTGACGGTCTGATCGCGTGTGTTTCTATACTAATTTCAACGTTGCAGAAATTAACTAGGATGTGAGACGGCGAAAATGGCTTGATTGCGGCGAATACTTCCTGAGTCTATATGTTGCCCAGGCTCAATCGCGTTCCTATTTTCTACAACATAGAAATTAGTATCTCCGGAATCTAAAGTGAACCACGAGCAGACGTGTTGTGCTCGTTGCGCTTGTTTCGGCATATGCGGTGATCGTAGTGAGGGGGTCACATGGCGCAGAGTCATACATATCACCATATCGATGCTTCTGCGTCGCGAGGAGTTCATTCCTCAAGCGCCGGTGCTGTTTCCTCGCCCTATGGGCAGATCGCTCAGCCCTATCGCCTTGGGATAGACGTCGGCTCGACCACCGTGAAGGCTATTCTCCTTCGCGGTGCTGATGTGGTTTTCTCAGACTATCGGCGTCACCATGCCGATGTGCGTGCTGAGTTAGCAAAACTTCTAGATGATATTTCCTTTGAGAATCCGGGAATTGAGGTGCAGGCTGCGATTACTGGATCTGGCGGCCTATCGGTAGCCAACGTTCTTGGCGTTCCGTTTGTGCAGGAAGTTATCGCTGCTACGGAGGCTACTCGTCGGAAGTATCCGCAGGTAGACGTGGTGATTGAGCTCGGTGGTGAGGATGCAAAGCTTACGTATCTCCATCCCACGCCTGAGCAGCGAATGAATGGCACGTGTGCTGGAGGTACCGGTGCTTTCATTGATCAGATGGCTACGCTACTTCATACAGACGCCGCTGGGCTCAACGATCTTGCAGCGAAATATCACCAGCTCTACCCAATCGCTTCGCGTTGTGGCGTATTTGCAAAGACGGATTTACAGCCCCTGATCAATCAAGGCGCAGCCCATGAGGATCTCGCGGCCTCGGTTTTCCAATCTGTCGCCACGCAGACAGTGGCAGGCCTTGCCAATGGGCGCCCGATACGTGGTACAGTGCTTTTCCTTGGCGGGCCGCTGCATTTTATGCCCGAACTACGCAACGCATATAAACGTATCTTGGATAAAGTAGACGCATTTATCACCCCAGATAATGCCCAGCTCTACGTGGCCATGGGTGCGGCTATGCTCGCTGGCACGAACAGTGCTTCAGCTTTCGACTCCTCGCCGCGTGGCGCGAAAGACCACGGTGCCGTGTTGCTCGCAGACCTCGGGGATCGCCTTCGGTTCTCGAAGGAACTTGGCGAAAACACACGGCGAATGAGGCCTCTATTCAAGAACGCCGCTGAGCGTTCGGAATTTGATGCTCGCCACGGCGGCGAAGGTATAGAACAAATTCCCACCGCACAGGCACAAGGAGATTGTTTCCTCGGTATTGACGCAGGATCTACCACAATCAAAGCCGTTGTGATAGACGAGCGCGATCGAATCGTTTTTACGCATTATGCCTCGAATGAGGGCGATCCCGTGACGGCGGCGATCGATATTGTGAAACATATCCAGCGAGAGCTTCCGAGTTCTGCACGGATTGTGCGTTCGTGTTCCACCGGCTATGGCGAAGGTATCGTACAAACTGCCCTCGGCGTCGATGAGGGTGAAGTGGAAACGATGGCACACTTCCGTGCCGCGAACTATCTTCAGCCCGGCGTCACCTCGGTGATCGACATCGGCGGGCAAGATATGAAATATCTTAAAATCCGTGATGGCCTCGTGGATTCCATTTCCGTAAACGAGGCCTGTTCGTCTGGCTGTGGCAGTTTCCTCCAGACTTTCGCCGAAACTATGGGCACTGATGTGCAGAGTTTCGCGCAGGCCGCAACTCTCGCGCCTCATCCAGTAGACCTTGGCACGCGGTGCACCGTGTTTATGAATTCCTCTGTGAAACAAGCACAAAAGGAGGGTGCAGAGGTAGGTGATATTTCCGCAGGCTTGAGCTATTCGGTGGTACGAAATGCTCTGTACAAGGTAATCAAACTTAAAGACGCTGACGATCTTGGCGAAAAAGTCGTCGTACAAGGCGGAACTTTCCTCAATGACGCCGTATTGCGAGCGTTCGAGCTGCTCACCGGACGCCACGTGGTTCGGCCAAACATTGCGGGTCTCATGGGAGCTTTCGGCGCGGCTTTAGCGGCGAAGATGCACTACGATCCCCAGCTCGCCGCACTAGATGCCGAGGCAGAAGGGCGTGATCCGAGCCGTGCGTCGTCTTTACTTACGGTGGAGGAGCTTGAGGGCCTCACAGTTGATACGAAGCTGAAAACATGCAGACTGTGCCAAAACCATTGCCAAATGACGATATCGACTTTTTCCACAGGTGAGCGTCACGTGAGCGGGAATCGTTGCGAGCGCGGCGCAAGCATGGAGCGTGTACCGAAAAAGTCGCCCATTCCGAATATGTACGACTGGAAGTACAGGAGGGTGTTCGGGTATCGCCGTCTCACGGAAGAAGCTGCCACCCGAGGCGACATCGGCATTCCACGTGTGCTCAACATGTATGAGGACTACCCCTTTTGGTTTACGGTGCTGACGAAACTCAAATACAGGGTGCTTATTTCGGGCCGATCGAACCACGACGTGTTCGAGCAGGGCATGGAGACGATCCCGAGCGAAAATGTGTGCTATCCGGCGAAACTTGTGCACGGGCATATTGAGTCGCTTGTGAACAAAGGAATCAAGCGGATCTTCTATCCGTGCGTGTCATACAACGAGAAGGCTTTCGATGCAGCTGATAATTCCTTCAACTGCCCGATTGTTGCCACTTATCCGGAGGTGATCCGCAACAATATGCAGCGGCTCGTGGATGAGCGGGTAGAGTTCATCTCGCCCTTTGTTTCGCTTGCTAACCGCGATGTGTTGCCGCGCCGCATTTCTGAGATTTTTGCTGATGACGGCGTTACCGAGGCTGAAGCGCGTGAGGCGTGCGAGGCGGGCTGGGCGGAAATGGATGCGTTTCACGAGGAAGTCCGTGCTAAAGGCCAGGAGGCACTTGATTATATTCGTGAGCATAAGATACGCGCTGTGGTACTTGCGGGGCGGCCCTATCATCTCGATCCTGAGATAAACCATGGTATTCCCGAGGTGATCATAGGCTTAGGGAGTGCCGTGCTTACCGAAGACGCCGTCGCACTCGGTAACCTTGAACGCCCCCTTCGCGTGCGAGATCAGTGGGCGTTTCACTCCCGCCTGTATGAGGCGGCAGCTACCGCAGGTGATAACGATGCGCTATCTCTTGTGCAGCTGATTTCCTTTGGGTGTGGGCTCGATGCCATCACTGCAGATCAGGTGCAAGAGATTCTCGAAGGGAGGGGAGACGTATACACTTCTCTCAAGATTGACGAGGTATCGAATCTGGGTGCGGCGAAGATTCGTTTGCGATCTTTGACGGCCGCTGTGGCAGAACGCGATAGCGACGGAGGCGGCCTAGAATCTGAAAACTCAGAGCACCGCGGCTCGTGTAATGCTGAGGTTGGTTCGAGCGGCGAATCCCAGGAAATCTCCACGATCGACGCCCCGTATGCAGGGCATGTGCTTGAACCCGTACCCTTCACCGAAGAGATGCGGGAGCAAGGCTACACAATCCTAGCTCCCCAAATGGCGCCCATACATTTCCGTTTCTTTATTCCGATTCTTCGCCGCGCGGGCTACAATGTGAGACTTCTTGAGCATGCCTCTAAGGAAAACATCGAGGTGGGTCTGAAGTATGTGAATAATGATGCCTGTTATCCAGCACTTGTTGTGATAGGGCAACTTATCAGCCAGTTCACGCAAGGAAAAGTAGACCCTGATCGTACCGCCGTCGCCATCACGCAGACAGGTGGAATGTGCCGAGCCACGAACTATGCCTCCTTGCTTCGCAAAGGACTCAAAGATGCCGGCTATCCGCAGGTGCCTGTGATTGCAATATCTATGCAGGGAATCGAGGAAAACCCTGGCTTCAATATTTCTTTGCCGATGATGCACAAGGCGATTCAAGCAATCACGATCGGCGATGTGCTGCAAAAGGTTGTATTACGCACGCGCCCGTACCAGATCGATGGCAACGTGACGGCGCTCTACGAACGTTGGGATCGCATCGTGCGTGAGTGGCTTGGAGACTGTAGTGATCCGGCAGGCGATACCGGCGTTAACGATGCGTCGATGCGGGCGCAAATTAAGTCGCGCCAGCATTTCAGCCATACGCTGGGCAAAAAGCTCAGTTTCCATGGCGTGCTCAAGGCGATCGTCAATGATTTCGATAACGTAGCGTTGCTCGATATTCCGCGCAAACCGCGAGTAGGTATGGTGGGCGAGATTCTCGTACAGTACCATCCTGACGCAAACAATGACGCCGTAGGGGTGATAGAACGTGAAGGCTGCGAAGCGGAGTTGCCGAGCTTGGCGCAGTTCTTTCATCAGGCATTCGTGACGGCGAACTGGCGTTACGAAACACTTGGGCAAGGAACGCAAAAGTCACGGATTCTCACGAACATGGGTTTATGGGCATTCCAGCAATATGAAAAGCCGATGCGCGCAGTGCTCGCCGAGTCCCAGCGTTTCGATGCGGGTGCTACGATCCAAGAACTTGCTACGAAAGTGCAAGACATCGCACAGCTCGGCAATCAAGCTGGTGAAGGCTGGTACCTGACGGCTGACATGATGGATATGATCGAAAACGGTTGCCCAAATATCATCTGTGCTCAACCTTTCGCATGCCTTCCGAACCATGTGGTAGGAAAAGGCATGTTCCACGCATTGCGGCAGAAGTACCCTCAAGCAAACATCGTAGGGATCGACTACGATCCGGGCGCCTCCGAAGTGAACCAACTCAATCGGATCAAACTTATGATATCCACCGCCTTTGCCCAGCGCGGGCACGGCGAGGAAAGGCTCCACTTTGATTCGCTCGCCGGAGCTGAGCCTACCAGCCCCGATGCGCTGGACCTTGATGATGCAGGCTACGATCCGCGCGCTGGCGGGCGTACTGGTGCCGCATGTGGATGTGGCACCAGTAACGGAGCACAGACACCGGCTGGAAGAGGTAGCAGTATCAGTCTCGGGATGCCGGTGCTCCGGCGATGGCGCTAGCTAATGAGCTCCATCGCCTCGCGCGCAATGGCAAGCTCCTCGTTCGTCGGCACGATCATCACTCGTAGTGATGACTCTGGCGTGGAAATAGTGCGCGGCTCGCTGGAGCGTTCCTCATTGAGCGCGGCATCAATCTTCACGCCAAATGGCTCAAGGCGAGCGAGCAGAGCCTGACGCAGACCTACGCTGTTTTCTCCAATGCCAGCAGTGAACGTGAGGACGTCAACGCCGCCCATCACAGCCGTATAGGCGCCAATGTAGTGCAGTAGGCGATGGGTATACACATCGATTGCCTCGATGGCATGAGGATCGCCTTGATCGCGTAGCTCAAGCACTTTACGCATATCGTTTTCGCCTGCGAGGCCTTTCAAGCCCGACTTCTTATTAAACAGAGTGTCTACATCCTCATAGCTCATCCCTGCTACACGCTGTAGGTGGAACACTGCAGCTGGATCGATGTCACCCGTACGCGTGCCCATCATCAGGCCTTCAAGCGGCGTCAAACCCATTGATGTATCGACGGCCTTACCGTTGACCACTGCGGACGCTGATGCACCATTGCCTAAATGCAAGACGATTTGTTTGAGATCGTTACGCCCGAGGATTTGCGACACGACGCTGGAGACGTACCGGTGCGATGTGCCGTGCGCGCCATACCGGCGAATTTCGTATTTTTCCGCCGTTTCGCGGTCAAGGGCATACGTGGCGGCTTCATCTGGCAAATCTTGGAAGAAAGCCGTGTCAAATACGGCGACGTGCGGCACATCAGCAAAAAGCTCACGAGCTACATCGATACCTTTGAGATGTGCAGGATTGTGGAGTGGGCCTAGAGGTATGAGTTGCCGTATGCGATCTTCAACTGCGTCGTCAATCAACGTTGCCTTGTTGAAGTAGCGCCCGCCTTGCACAATCCGATGCCCTACGGCTTTGATACCTGCCTCGCTCAGGTGAGGCCCCGCCGTCTCAAATAATTCAATAACCTTGCGCAGACCAACGGCGTGATCTGGTACGACTTCAAAAAGCTCCGTCGTCTCGCCATCGAACTTGTGGACGTAGTGCCCTTCACTTTCGCCGATCTGCTCCACGAGGCCTGAGGCGATCGATTCGCCAGAATCAGGATTGATCAGCTGGTATTTGATGGATGACGAACCCGAGTTAATGACGAGAACTGTCACAGAATCCTCCTTTGAGTAAAAGAATGTCATAAGCAGCCTGTGCGGCACACTATCTCAAGCCATCTAGGTCTGGCAGATGTGCACAGCCGCTTATTTCGATTCGCCTGCTTCGCCGCGTTCAGCTTCGTTTTCTTGAGCCTGAATAGCCGTAATGGCTACGGTGTTGACGATATCTTCCACCAGCGCGCCACGAGAGAGATCGTTCACGGGCTTATTCAATCCTTGCAGCACTGGGCCTACAGCAACAGCGCCCGATGAGCGTTGGACGGCTTTGTATGCAATATTGCCAGCGTTCAGATCTGGGAAGATGAACACGGTGGCTTTCCCTGCTACGTCAGAATCAGGCATCTTCGATGCTGCAACGGAGGGATCCACGGCCGCGTCGTATTGGATCGGGCCTTCAATTGGGAGATCAGGGCACATTTCCCGTGCTATACGCGTCGCCTCCGCAACGGCGTCTACGCTAGGGCCTTTCCCTGAGGTGCCCGTGGAATACGAAAGCATTGCGATACGTGGTTCTACGCCGAATGCTCGCGCTGTCTCCGCTGAAGAAATCGCAATAGATGCAAGCTCTTCGGGTGAGGGATTCGTCGTGACTGCGCAGTCGCCATACACATACACGCGGTCAGCCATGAGCATGATAAAGCTTGAGCTTACCGTAGCAGTGCCAGGCTTCGTCTTAATGACTTGGAACGAGGGCACGATCGTATGGGCGGTTGTGTGCGCTGCGCCCGAAACCATGCCATCAGCATCGCCCATATGCACCATCAACGTGCCGAAGAAAGAGATGTCCTTTACCGTTTCACGAGCCTGCTCAATCGTTACGCCCTTCTTTTCACGAAGGCGTGCGTATTCTTGAGCATACTTTTCGAGAGTATCAGGATCAGTGGGCTGCACAATATCGGCGCCAGAGATATCCACGCCCAGTTTCGCTGCACGCTGCTCGACGCTCTCAGGATCGCCAAGGAGCACGATATCGGCAACATTGCGAGCTAAAAGCTCGTCTGTAGCGCGTAGTATGCGATCGTCGTCAGATTCAGGCAAGACGATTCGTTTGCGATCCTTGCTTGCGCGATCGATAAGAGAAGCCGTGAATCCGAGGGGAGTGACTACTTTCGAGTCGTAGTTGAAAGCATGATCGATCACGTCCATCTCTGCTTCATTAAAACGATGCGTATCAGTGTATATCGAAATGATTGCAGTGTGTTCTTCGTCCTCGGGCACGTGGGTGCGAATATCGCGGGGGCCATCGACGATAATCATCGCCGAAACGGGAGCATAGTTACGTGTGAACTCGTCGCGGAAAAGCCGCGCAATGGTGACGACGTCTTGCGTTGTGCGCCCAGCGCCGGAGAAAATTGGCACCACTGTTGTACCCAGATTCGCGGTGGTGTGCACCGAGCGGTCAAGCTCGCCAGGGAAGAAAGGATCCGATTCGAGAAGGCCGATTACCACAACCGCATCAAAGTCTTTCGCGAATGCGTTGTAGCGAGTTTCCATCGTCTTGACGGCGCCGTCTGCATCTTTGGCATACTCGCGCCGCGTAGTGCCCCAGGCTCGCTCAAGATCATCTTCACGGCCGATCAATGCGAGTAATTGCTGGAATGCATAATCTTCGTGAATATCATCATTGGTAAACGCGCGGAACAAGCCAAGATTAGGCTGGAGTTTGTCGATGCCTTTGATGACTTCAACCATCGCCATAAGGGTGCCGGCTGTGTTTCCTGTGGCCGTCAGGTAAAAACTCTTCGTCACGAGAATCCTTTCTGTATATTGCCGCGCACCTGCCTGCCCGTCAGGCCCTGATCTACCTATTCAATCTATTCAGTGCAGGCCACTAGGCAACCAGGGAATTCATCGAACTGTGTGTGCAGCGTACCCTGTGGTGAAAACACTGCACAATGGCGTGGCGTTTCCAAACATGGCAATTGTCCCATGAGTCAGGCGGCTTTGTCATGGTGGCGAGATGATGCATTGGGCACAACCACATACGTGTGGGCATCACAGTGAAAACCTGCACGGCCGTGCGTTAGGCTCAAGGGGTGGATACTCATCAGGGGGCAACTCGGCACACAAGCAGCCGGCGTCATACGCGCCACGCCCGCAAACAGGCGCGTGCGCTCGCGGTTCGCCCTGCGCTGCGTGGAGGTATCAATGCAAGCCCGATGAGGTTACCTGCAGGGCCGTGGGAGACGCTCGTGCACTGGGGTGTAGATCGTTTTGGTGAGCAAGCACGTACGATGTTTGCTCGCGGTGATGTGTTTTATGATCACCAGCAGCGAGCTTTCGGCTCGGATCCCTACGTAGCTGGAACCCGTCTGTGGCTATTTCGCCCGGTGCCTGATGAACCCAGTGAGCCGATTATGCTGACCGTGCAATACCTGACAGACCATTTCATGGTGGTAGATAAGCCCCATGAGATGGCCACAATACCGAAGGCGTCCCATGTGGCGAATTCGGTGCTCGTAGCAGCGCGGCGGCAGTTTAGCAATGATGAGATCGTGGCAGCGCACCGTCTTGACTATGAGACTGCCGGACTCGTACTGCTCACCACAGACGCGGAATATCGAGGCGCATATCAAAAGCTATTCGAGAACCGCCGGATTGCAAAGACGTATTACGCAGCAGCGCCGATGCTGGAAGATTTACCGGTCGGGCAGTGGCGCAGTATCGAACTCGATATGGCCAAAACGCCGGGCTATCTTCAAATATCGGCGATAGATGACGCTCGAAGAGGTGTGCATTCGTCTGAACAAACGCGCGAGTGGAACGAATCGCTGCCACGCGGTTCCGCCGCTCAACCGGAGCGTCGCCGTGGCGCCACTGCGCAAGGAGAGAGTATCCGTGACGTCACGAACAAGGAAGCTGTGCCTCGTCTTTTAGCAGAGAACGTGAATGGGAACGTGAGAATTGAGCTCAGCGAGGCTGTGCCAGCATCAAAGCCCCGCTTTGCCACTACTCTCACCGATTATCGGATGGTTGCTGTCTGGGATGATGAGACGCCGCAGGCATCGTCGTCTAGTTTGCACACGAGTGCTGAGTGCCGGCGGTTTGGAGATGCCGATGGACGCCTTGCCTTATATGAACTGCGGCCTCGCACAGGGTTTACCCATCAGTTGCGCGTCGTCATGGCGCATCTGGGAGTGCCTATCCTAGGTGATCCGATATATCCGAAGGTGATGCCGCTCGGAGAAGTACCTCTACGGCCGTATCCACTTCAGCTGCTTGCGGCACGCATCGAGTTTGGCGATCCGCTCAGCCACGAGCCTGTAAGCATCACATCACATCTTCGCCTTGCTGCTGTGCCTCAGGGAGTGTGGGGTCGTGTGTTTCATAGCTAATCACGTAGTAGCCAAGCGTGGTAGCGCTCGGCTAGTCTTGTGCTGTGACTACATCTGATCTTCGCCCAGTAATCGTTGTTGATAACGGCGCCCAATACGCGCAGCTCATTGCACGCAGGGTGCGTGATCTTGGTTATTATTCAGAGCTTGTGCCGCATTCCTGGCCGGCTGAAAAGATGCTCCAGAAGAATCCGAGCGCAATCATACTTTCGGGCGGGCCTGCGTCTGTGTATGTAGAGGGATCGCCTCGGCTGGATCCTGCTTTGCTCAATGCCGGCTTGCCGGTGTTCGCGATTTGCTACGGTTTCCAACAGGTGGCTCAAGCCCTTGGCGGCGAAGTGGCGCAGACGGGTAAACGTGAGTACGGGCATACTGAGGCTCGCCACGTGGCCGATTCGCTGCTGCTCGGCAAACAAGCTGAACGCCCGAGTGAATCAGTATGGATGAGTCACGGCGATGCCGTCTCACAAGCACCCAAGGGCTTTAGAGTTACGGCTATAACGGATGGTGCACCTGTTGCCGCTTTCGAAAACGTGGATGCTGGGCTTTATGGAGTGCAATGGCATCCAGAGGTTGTACACACTCAGTATGGCAAAGAGACGCTACTGCGTTTTTTGCGTGATGCAGCAGGCTTAACGCCAAATTGGGCGACGACGTCTATCATTGACGATCAGATTGAAAGAATCCGTGCGCAGGTAGGCGATTCTCTCGTGATTTGCGGCCTCTCAGGTGGTGTGGACTCCTCGGTTGCAGCGGCGCTTGTGCATGAAGCTATTGGCGACCAACTCACCTGCGTATTTGTAGATCACGGGCTATTGCGCGAAGGTGAGGCTGAACAGGTAATCAATGATTATGCCAGATCGCGAGGCATGAAGATTATCGCTGTGGATGAATCTGAACGGTTCTTGTCGGCTCTCGAAGGCGTGAGTGATCCAGAGACGAAACGCAAAATCATTGGCCGTGAGTTCATTCGTTCCTTTGAGGCGGCTCAGCGTCAAGTTGTGGCTTCAGCGGGCGCCGAAGGCAAAGAAGTGAAGTTTTTGGTGCAGGGCACCCTTTACCCTGATGTTGTTGAATCAGGCGGAGGGGATGGTGCCGCAAACATTAAGTCGCACCACAATGTGGGAGGTTTGCCAGAGGATCTTCAATTTGAGCTGGTGGAGCCGCTGCGTGACTTGTTTAAGGACGAAGTGCGCGCAATTGGCGCTGAGCTTGGCTTACCCGAGAAACTTGTGTGGCGCCAGCCCTTCCCTGGGCCAGGTTTGGGGATTCGAATTATCGGAGAGGTAACGCCTGAGCGGCTGGGTATCTTGCGCGCTGCAGATGCGATCGCACGTGAAGAATTGACGGCGGCGGGCTTGGATCGCGACATTTGGCAATGCCCTGTGGTGCTGCTCGCCGATGTACGCTCTGTGGGTGTTCAAGGTGACGGGCGCACGTATGGGCATCCAATTGTGCTGCGCCCAGTGAGCTCGGAAGACGCTATGACGGCTGACTGGACGCGCCTGCCTTATGATGTGCTGGCGAAGATATCCAACCGGATCACGAACGAGGTTGCAGAGGTGAATCGCGTTGTGCTCGACGTCACCTCCAAACCGCCGGCTACGATCGAGTGGGAATAATTCCGCACATTATCGTGAGGTTTGATTTCGGTAATTTACCAGGTCTTTTAATGGCTCAAAATATGCCGAATTAGCCTGCAAACCACCAGCCGCATAGAACCAACAAGAGCCTTTCCAGCGGTCTGGAAAGGCTCTTTTCATATGGTTTGACCTGCAAATATGCATCTTTTGCATTTTGGCTGGTTGGATGGATGAGTATTAACCTCACGATTTTGTGCGGATAACCTGCATCTTCGAAAGCTCTACCTTCCCCATATACTCAGAAGGGGGATGCGTTCCGGAAAACGCATCCCCCTGGTACTCACGTGATACTCACTAAAACTTTTTGGCGATAGCCTTGATATAGAGTTCTACTATCGTCACCCGCGAAACTACAGCAGGCGTGGCGTTTTCTCTATTGACGAGCCCGCACCAACAATGCGTGGCGTTAACAGACCTGTGCCCAAAGGCTATCCCGGACATCCAAAAGATGCGGGTCCTGTCACTCAAGACTTGCGACCGCTTACTACGCTCGAAAGATCTCTCGTTCAAACCTTTCCGAGTAATTTCAAATGGGTGGGCTCAAAAACAGATCGCGAACAAATGGTCGGAAATGCAGTCCCTGTCAATTTGGGCACATATGTCGCAAAGGCGTTGATCGAGCATATCGAACAAAGCGAATACCATGATTCAGAAATCGACTCTGCGCTTTTTCAGGAATGGCTCAGCGCTGAAAAGGGATTGAGCGAAAGGTCTTCTCGCGACACCGTTTCACGCCTTTCCAGGGCAAACAAGCTTCATCCTCTGTCTTCCGAGACGGATCTTCAGACCTACATTTTCGAACTCGGAAGAAAGCCTGACTTCGAATCACTTTCACCATCAGTCAGGTCTCAACTTAAACGAGCAGTGAAACTCTATAGCGAATTCAGGAATTAAGGGGCGCGGGGGATCCCCCGCATCGACCGCGCCCGCAAGGGTGGCGAGTGGTTATGGCGCAATACGGCATGAGTTACTTGCTACGAGCAAAAC
>JALFZJ010000028.1 GCA_022783665.1 Arcanobacterium sp. | reverse complement strand
AGGCTTGAGAGCACGTCGAGATCGCACAGTACCCGCCGTGGAGGATAGAAGGCACCAACAAGATTTTTCCCCTGTGGTGTGTTGATTCCGGTTTTGCCTCCAACGGCGGCGTCGACCATCGCTAGAACGGTGGTAGGCATCTGCACCACAGGAATGCCGCGCAGCCATGTTGCGGCCAAAAAGCCACCCATATCCGTCGTGGCTCCACCTCCTACAGCAAGCACTACGGCGTCTCTTCCGATTCTTTCCTTGCCGGCGTAATCCCAAGCAGCTTCAATCGTTTGGTAGGTTTTAGCCGATTCACCGCGAGGCAGTTCCATCATCGAATACTCGATACGCGCACCCGTAAGTGCCATCTCAATATAGTTATGCACATACCAGGCGATATCTGGAGAATAGACGACGAACACCTTCGCATAGTCGCGCACGCAACGCACTGCTTCCATCACAAGGTTATGGCCTATGACGACGTCATAAGGCGATTGACCGCCCACGGTGATGACTTCGCGCCCTTCTCGCAGTATCTTCTCCATTGTGTCTACCATCTTCTCGAGTGTGCCCTGCCCAGATATCAGCACGTGCCGCGCAACGGAGTAATAGAGCTCTGATCGTTCTTTGCGTAGTTGCGCAATACGAGCCACAGGGTCGTCGGCCAGTAGAGGCCGTACTGTATGGGAATGGGTGATTCGATGTACCAGCAGGGAGTCTGGGCCGTCGATAAGCACAACGTTGTGCTCTTTGAGGAGTTCTCGTGTGCTGGCAGTAGTGATGGCACCTCCGCCTAGCGAAAGTATGCCATCGAACGTGTCTAGAGCCCGCGCAATCACTTGAGCTTCGAGTTCACGAAATCCCGCTTCACCGCGAGTTGCAAAAATCTGTGAAATCATCTGGCCCGTTTCCTCAACAATCAATGCATCAGAATCTACGGCCGGAACATTCAGGCGAGTGACGAGCGCCCGCGCGAGGGTGGATTTCCCAACGCCCGGCATTCCGATGAACACTACCCGTGGCGCCATTTACTGTTCCGTTCCTCTGCGCATCTGCGGAATAGAAGAAAGGAAGCCATCAAGATTGCGGCGTATCTCAGCTATCGAGTCACCACCGTACTTTTCGGCCATGGCTTGTGCAAGCACAAGGTTCATCATCGCCTCCGCAACTACCGCACCAGGCACAACGGCGGTGGTATCTGAGCGTTGATGAGCCGCACGTGCTGCTTGCCCCGTGTGCGTATCAACAGTTTGTAGAGCACGTGGCACAGTAGAGATCGGCTTAAAAGCTAGCCTCACCACAATAGGCTCGCCGTTAGACATTCCACCTTCTATACCGCCAGCACGGTTCGTCTCTCGATAAATCGATGATCTACCGACGAGTATCTCATCGTGTGCCACACTGCCTCTACGCGTTGCACTGTGGAAACCATCGCCGATCTCCACCCCTTTAACAGCTTGGATAGACATCATCGCCCCAGCAAGGCGGGCATCTAAACGTTGCATATCCACCACGTATGATCCGAGGCCCTCAGGCACATTCCACGCCACGACTTCCACGACGCCACCTAAAGTATCGCCTGATGCCTTTGCCCTATCGACTTCCTCCATCAGTTCACGCTCGAACTGAGAATCGAGGGTGCGCACTGGTGAAGAATCAAGAGCTTCGCGATCATCGGGTGTGGGTAAGGCAAGATCATCACGCGCCACCTCGCCGATCCGAACCACATGGGATGTGACGGCGATCGCGCAGAGTTGGTCGAGAAAAGCAGCAGCAATGGCACCTAGTGCAACGCGCGCAGCAGTCTCACGCGCGGATGCCCGCTCGAGTACAGGGCGCGCCTCATCGAAACCATACTTATTCATTCCGGTGAGATCAGCGTGCCCTGGGCGCGGACGCGTCAATGGTTTGTTGCGTGCCAACTCGCGTTCATCACCCGTGCCCGCATCTTTGAGTAAAGCGGATGGATCCACAGGATCTGGTGCCATCACAACTTCCCACTTTGGCCATTCAGAGTTGCCAATTTCCACAGCAATTGGGCTACCGATCGTCACTCCATGGCGCAGACCTGCCACAATCGTCAACTCATCTTGCTCAAACTTTTGACGGCTTCCTCGCCCATACCCCAGGCGCCTGCGGGCCAAGGCGCTCGCGATCTCGCCCGTTGTGATCTTTACCCCTGCAGGAATTCCTTCCATAAGGGCAATCAAAGCTTTTCCGTGCGACTCCCCCGCTGTGCTCCAATGAATCATGGTGTAATTGTCGCACGATCGAGATTTCTTTGACGAACTGCTTACAGCTATGAGATCAGAAATAGCGGCGAGAAGAACGCGGCGGCAACGTCACTCATCACTACGGCTGCAACGATCTGAGGGGCAAATGGTAGAGTACGCGACGCTACAGGCTCGCTGCGCCCGAGTCCCGATGGTGCAACCATACGCACACCGCGAATCGCAATGATAGTCATCACGACGACGTGTATCAGTGAGGATATGAACACGACGAAGACGAAGTTGCCCGGGTGCGTACCCCATGCCCATAGCGCACATACACAATACAACCTGAAATCTCCACGCCCCAGTATCCCGCGCTTTACTGCCACAGCGACAAATCCGAGCAATACAGCTGTGAGAATTACGTTCACTGTAAGGTATCTTGCCGCTAAGGTCGTGCCCACCTCGCGGGTCATGCCCTGCACACCATAGGTGTAATACACGCATACGAGCCGAATAAAAGCAACGATACCTGCATAGTTGGTCAGGCGCGTATAGAGATATCGGGTGCGAGCATCATGCGCGGCGTTTGCCACCACAAGGCAATAGAATGCAAGCGCACAAGCTACATGAACCACAAGCAATGCAATGGGAGTCGTTACCATGGGGTGAGATTACCCATGAACATTGCCCGAAGACGCCGCACATGCTCAGCTCGTGCAAAAACGCCACTGCCAAGAAAAGCTGTGGAAAACCAGCACTATGCTGTACGCCGCTCCACCTCGGCGATTAACGCTTTACGCATAGCCTGCGCATTTGGAGCCTTCCCGCTAAACAACTGAGCTTGCATTATTCCTTGGTGGAGTAACATAAGCCAACCGGGCACAATCACACCGCCGTCTGTACGCACACGCTCCACGAGATCGCTCGGATCAGGATCATATACGACGTCAAGCAACGTAACGGCCCCAAAATCTATCGCATCAAGTGCATCTATCCATGGGTCCGCTGCGTGTGCAGGCAGCGTAGATATCACAAGATCTGCCCCGCGCAGTGCCATATCAATCTTGTTCAGGGGCGCGGTATGAATATCAATGTTCATGCGGTGTGCAGCAGTAGTGGCATTACGCGGCCCAGCAAGGGTACGCGCACACACCGTAATATCTTCAGCTTTTAATTGCACGAGTGCCGCAAGCGCAGACGACGCAGTTGCTCCGGAGCCAAGGATAACTGCTTTTGTGTAGCCGCGTTCGCTACCGTTGACTTCTCGCACCGCGTTCACAATTCCAGCCACATCCGTGTTGAAGCCGATCACCATACGAGAGCTGCCTGTCGGCTGAAAGACGAGCGTATTGATTGAACCCACGTTTTGAGCCAGACCGTCTACCATATCGCACACAGTAAAGGCTTCGTGTTTGAATGGCATCGTCACTGAAAGCCCGGCGTACTCACTTCCGCGGCTCGCCACATAGCTAGCAAGCTCACCAGGCAAAAGATCATGCCTGTTGCATACAACCCCCACGTGAGCAGCCCCCATGAGTATCGGAGACATCGAATGCTCAATAGGATGCCCAACTACATCTGTGTACTTCGTCATTGTGCTCACCACATCGTATCGGCGTCGGTATCAGATCGCTTGATTATTGAGGGTTTGCCGCCATCCAATCGCGCAAAGCCTGCACATTCTTCTGGTGATCAGCGAAATTATTGGTAAACAGCGTCTCGCCCGAATCGAGATTCACGGTCACAAAATAGAGCCAATCGCCTTCCGGCGGGTTGAGAGAAGCCTCAATCACTTCTTTGCCTGGGTTAGAGATGGGCGTGGGCGGTAGGCCTTCGTGAATGTACGTATTGTATGGAGTATCAGTGTCAAGATCCTCCCCATTAGGCACACCCGAGGTTCGCCCGAGGCCATACAACACAGTGGAATCCATTTGCAGACGGCGATTTACCTCGGTGTCGTCAACGAGCCGGTTCTCAATCACCCGAGATACTTGCGGATAGTACTCTGGCACGTTCACTTCACGTTCCACAATCGACGCGACGATCAAAACGCGCTCCCATTGATCCTGAGCGATATTGAGTTCGTTGAGTTCCTTGACGCGTTCCTCAATCGCGGTGCGGAACACTTCGGTCGGCGTCACGTCTGGCCCAAAGGTGTAGGTAAGAGGTGTAAGCCAGCCTTCTAGCTTTCCTCCAGCTTGCTCAGGTAATCCAATCGCCTCGGTATCTGCTGCAGCATCGCTCACCTCTTGTGCGTCAACTTCCAGAGTCGTGGCGATGCGATCAATCACTTGCGCTACAGTGAAGCCTTCGGGAATCGTGATATTCACTTCGGCAATATTGGCTGGATCGAGCAAGGCAGAGACGGCGCTGGCACCAGACATCTGTTTCTTCAGGTTGTATGTGCCCGCCTGAATTGATGTGGCGCGCGGGTTATCTTTAAACGCACGGGTGAATGCTTCTGGGGACGCTACTACATCTGCGTCAGCGAGGATCGTACCCATTTCGGTACCGGTTGCACCCTCAGGGATCGTCACCACGACCTCCCCGTTGCCAGCACCTTCGTAGTCCTCCACTTGCGTAGCGCTAATTGCAGATAGCACATGTGGCCAGGCGACGACGCCGCCGAAGACGACTACAGCCGTCGTCACCAGGAGGGCAATGCCAGTGCGCACCACTCTACTCTTTTGTTTCTTCATACGAGGCGTAGCTTTTGGCTTTGCTGCCTCACCTTGTGGTGCTTCAAAGAACTGCGTCACGATTCGTCTCCTTCAAGCGCGATGCCAGGGATATTCCCAAAATCACGTTCGGCACTGAGCGCCGATTCGAGAATAATCACTGCCGCCTCTTGATCTACAACTGCGCGGTGGTGTACTGCCCGTCTTCCTGCAGCGTGCAAATGGTTGTGAGCACTAACGGAAGAAAGCCGTTCATCCACTAATCTTACAGGGATAGGTGCGATAATCGCCTGCAACTTGCGAGCCCATTTTCTCGCATCTTTCGCATTTGCCCCTTCCCTGCCATCCATATTGAGCGGCAGCCCTACATAGACTTCCAGCGCCGCAAGCTCACGTGCAAGGCGTGCTACCTGTGGGATATCGCGTTGGTATCGTTTGAGAGTCGCCACAGGTAGGGCGAGGATGGCATCGGAGTCGCTTTTTGCAACGCCGACGCGCACCTGCCCCACATCTACTGCTATTCTGATGCCGGTTCTCATGCGTTATCGGTCTCGCACTGCCTTCTGCACGGCATCGAGTGCGTGAGCCACCTTAGCAGGATCAGTTCCGCCGCCTTGCGCCAGATCAGGTTTTCCACCGCCTCCGCCACCGAGGATCTTAGCGGCGATACTCACTAGCGCACCCGCCTTGATTCCTTCATCTTGTGCAGACTGCGTAGCTGCTACGACTACCGAAGGTTTGCCGTTAGCTGTGCCTATCAACGCGATCACATACGGCTCGCCGTTCACTCGGTTGCGCAGCTCCACGGCAGCTCCGCGTACGTCGTCGGCTCCACCTACATCCGCAAGGTCTGCTCCAATGTATCGCACACCTGCGAAATCTTGTGCCGTAGCTAATATCGAATCGTAAGACGCCGCTAGCTGTGCTTTGCGTAGGCGCGCAATCTCTTTATCTGCCTGCTTAAGTTTCGCCAACAGACCATCAATATGTTCGGGAAGCTCCTCCGTGCGCACATGCGTCATCGTGGAAAGCTGAGAGAGTACCGCGCGTTCGCGTGCTCCTGCCGCGTATGCTCCTTGGCCAACAAGGGCTTCAATTCGACGCACGCCTGAACCTACTGAGGATTCTCCGAGCACCGTTACGAGGCCGAGCTCTCCAGATTCGTGAACATGTGTTCCAGCGCAAAGCTCTTTCGACCAATCTCCCCCAATTGACACTACGCGCACAATATTGCCGTATTTCTCGCCAAACAATGCCATAGCACCAGCTTTGCGAGCCTCGTCAATCGGCATGAGTTCATCGGTCACTTCGAGATTATCTTGTAGGCGATCGTTCACGCGTGCTTCGATATCACCCAAGACGTCGCTTGGCACCTTGGCGCCGTGACGGAAATCGAAGCGCAGTCGCGATGGGGCGTTTTCCGAGCCTGCCTGGGTAGCTTGCTCTCCAAGATACTCATGCAATGCTTTATGGATCATATGCGTCGCAGTATGAGCGCGGGCAATTTGGGCACGGCGGGTCACGTCAATTTGAGCAAATACGGTATCGTCCAAAGCGATAGAACCTTCCGCGAGTTCGCCACGATGCACGTGGAGGCCTTTCACGGGCATCTGTACGTCATTGATGTTTATCAGCCCACCGCCTGCAACAGATATTGTGCCTTGGTCTGCCAGTTGGCCTCCTTGCTCAGCCCAAAACGGGGTCTGATCGAGCACGACATCAATTGTGGCGGGAGCTTCCGCCGCTGGCACGGGCTCGCCGTCTACAAGAATCGCCACTACTTTAGCTTCTGCGCTGCTCTCCGTATATCCGAGGAATGTGGTTTCGCCACCCGATCGGGCTTCGATTTCATGGTAGACGGTCGCATCCACGTGGCCCGTCTTCTTCGCTTGAGCATCGGCACGCGCACGATCTTTTTGCTCCTGCATCAAGGTGCGGAACTGCTTTTCGTCAACAGATACGCCCTGCTCAGCGGCCATTTCCAGCGTCAGATCAATCGGGAACCCATACGTATCATGCAACGTAAACGCATCTTCACCCGAAAGTTGGGCATTGTGCGTCTTCGCCTGAGTAACTGCAAGATCGAAAATCTGCGTGCCCGAGGTCAACGTACGCCTAAATGCTTCTTCTTCTCCGTAGGCGATACTGGAGATGCGATCGAAATCGGTACGTAGCTCGGGATAAGATTCCGCCATCGCATTCATCGAGGCTGGAAGCAGGTGCGGCAAAGCTACTTCATCCACACCGAGTAGCCTGATCGAACGCACCGCTGTGCGAATAAGGCGCCGCAGTACATATCCGCGCCCGTCGTTACCTGGGCGAACGCCGTCACCAATAAGCATCAGCGCTGAGCGGACGTGATCTGCGATAACCCGCATGCGCACATCGTCATCACTGTGGGCGCCATATTTCCTTCCCGTAATTTCTTCTGTTGCAGCAATGACGGGCCAGACCTGATCGGTTTCATACATGTTCGCTTTGTCTTGCAGCAAGAACGCGATACGCTCCAGGCCAGCGCCTGTGTCGATGGAGGTCTGATCGAGCTTGCCGAGAAGAGGGAAGTCTTTGCCTGTGCCTTCCCCGCGCAAGAACTCATCGAATACAAGATTCCATATCTCGAGGTAGCGATCCCCTCCCGGATCCACAGTGCCGCCTACAGCCTCTGGGCCGTACTCAGGGCCGCGATCATAATGGATTTCTGCGCATGGCCCTGCTGGACCAGGTTGGCCGGTGCTCCAGAAGATCTCTTCACGCTTGAGTTTTACGATATGTTTCGGATCGAGGCCAGTAGAGTGAACGAGATGGTTATAGGCAACGTCGTCTTCCTCCCAGATCGTCACCCATAGGCGATCACCGTCGAGGCCATAACCGCCGTCTTTTTGATCTGTGGTTAACAACCCAAAAGCAAGATCGATTGCTCCTTCTTTGAAATAGTCGCCGAAAGAGAAGTTGCCACACATTTGGAAGAATGTACCGTGGCGTGTCGTTAAGCCGACGTTGTCGATATCGTTGGTGCGGATACATTTTTGTACCGAAGCGACGCGCGGGAACGGGGCGGGTTCGGTACCCACAATATAAGGGATAAAAGGCACCATACCAGCGATGGTGAAAAGAATCGACGGATCGGGTGATACCAGCGGTACGCTCTCCGCGATCTCATGATCGTTTTTGGCAAAGTAGTCTAGCCAACGTTGGCGAATCTCCGCACTACGCATGCTCATAAACCTTCACATTACTTCGGCACAGGTGCCCTGTGCGCACAAAACTGGGAAACTGACTGACGAATCGAGAAAACATATATAACGAAGACGGAGCAAAGCCAGCGATGCTGTGCTTCACTCCGCCCCACATAACGTAGACTAGATTAGCGCGAGTAGTGCTCGACGACCATCTGTACGTCGCAAACGACAGGAACTTCTGCACGCTTCGGGCGGCGAACCAGCTCAAAACGGAGCTTCTCAAGTTCAACCTTCAAATACTCAGGAACGGGTGCGAGCACCTCAGCATGCTGACCCTTAGCAGCCACAATGAACTGCGGAGAAGTCTGCGACTTCGGCTTAACCTGTACAATCTGGCCAGGCTTGACGCGGAATGACGGGCGGTCAACCGGCTTGCCATCAACTAGAATGTGGCGGTGCACTACAACCTGACGAGCCTGTGCAATCGTGCGAGCAAATCCTGCGCGCAATACGAGCGCATCAAGGCGCATTTCGAGGAGCTCGACGAGGTTCTCACCAGCCATGCCCTCTTGACGGCGAGCTTCATCCCATACTTTGCGCATCTGTGCTTCACGGATACCGTACTGTGCACGAAGACGCTGCTTTTCCTTCAAACGTACCGAATAGTCTGAATCCTTGACACGGCCACGGCCATGCTCACCCGGGCGGTATGGGCGGCGCTGCATATAGCGCTCAGCCTTTGGTGTAAGTGCAACGCCTAGTGCACGGGACTGGCGCACTGCCTTGCGGGCGCGGTTACCTGACATAAATACTCTCCTGTCGCTTTCGGCGTGGCGATCGTTCATTGCGCCACGGGATCAACTACACCGATCTCGGCGAGCTAAGATCCCAGATTTATCGGTGCCCAATCTATTACAGATCCGCACCTTCACTATCGATTATTCGGTTATATGCTGCATACGCAACTCAACCAGAATAACACTAGTCTTTTCCAAGAGCAGCATTAATGAACTCCAGCCTGCGCGTGATATTCGCCTCGAAACCACGCTCGCTCGGCTCGTAGTAACGCGCGTCCTTTAACTCATCGGGCAAGTATTGCTGGCGCGCAATCGCATGAGGTTCATCATGCGCATACACATAATCCCTATCAGCGCCGCTCTGCTCTGCTGCCACTCGCGAGGCGATCGCCGTCTTGTCTCGAAGATGCATCGGCACCGAACCGATCTTTCCATGCCGCACATCTGCTAGTGCAGCATTGATCGCATTGTAGGCTCGATTAGATTTCGGTGCCGTTGCAAGATAAATCACGGCCTCGGCAAGGATAATGCGAGCTTCAGGCATTCCCACAAGCGCCACCGATTGTGCTGCAGCAGTGGCTACTTGCAAAGCAGTCGGATCAGCAAGGCCGACGTCTTCAGCGGCAGAAATCATAATCCGCCTCGCCACAAAACGTGGATCCTCCCCTGCCTCAAGCATTCGGGCAAGATAATGAATTGCAGCATCAGCATCCGAACCTCGGATGGATTTTATAAACGCGGAAATCACATCGTAGTGTTGATCGCCGTCGCGATCGTAACGAACAGCGTACACGTCTACCGCGTTTTCAACATCTGAGAGAGTGACGGGATTGTGCCCAGATTCTGCCGCAGCTTCCAGAATCGTGAGGCTTCTGCGAGC
>JALFZJ010000005.1 GCA_022783665.1 Arcanobacterium sp. | reverse complement strand
TGAACGCCCAGCGCCTATGATTCCTAGATGGATAAAGCCCTGTTCTTCACTGCGTAGCTGTGTTGAGGAGATACCCTTGGTGCGTTCGAGGTAGACGACTTGGCAGTAGTCTTCGAGGTAGTCGAATTTGCCGCGCCAGTCTGAACCGATAGCAAAAACATCCACATCATATTTCTCAACATCATGGACTTTCTGCCCGAAATACTCCTCCACAATAATCAGATCGGCAAGCCCTGAACGCCGCACATTCTCCACACGCTCAAGAAGCTTATCGTGAACATTGAGCTTCCCACGCTGCCGATCAAACGAATCAGCAGTCACCCCAACAATCAACTCATCACCCAACGCCCGAGCACGCTCAAGAAGACGACGGTGACCCTCATGGAACAAATCAAACGTCCCATACGTGATAACCCGCGTCATACCACACCCCAACTCTCAACACCATCACAAGCCATAGCCACACCCCTCACCGGAACGAATACCCGCCATCAACCACAACAATCTCACCATTAACATACGAATTATCAACCACAAACGCATACGCCGAAGCAATCTCACTTGGGCGTGCAAACCGCCCCAACCCCACCTTCGACTCAATACTCGCCCGCACCTGCGCCGGCTTACTCACCTGCCACTGAGTATCAACAAACCCCGGCGCAACACCATTCACACGCACACCCAACGGAGCCAGGAACTTCACCAAATTCTTCACAAGCGCATGCGTCGCAGACTTCGACACACCATAAGCCAACGACGTCCCATGCGGCTCAATCCCCATCAACGACCCCGTCAACACCACACATGCACCCGCAGGCAAACGATCAGCTACCCGTTGAAGGAAAAACACCGGAAAATGCACATTCGCATTAAACGTCTCAACCCAATGCCCCTCAACAATCTCACCGAAGGGCTCACGCAACGTCACACCAGCATTCAGCACAACCACACCCAAGTGCGAAACCCGCTCACCCAACACCTCAACTAGGCGACCCGCAGCACTCACATCCCGCTGATCAACACGATACGCCTCCACCACCGGAGCCCCACACTCACGCAACCGATCCACAGCAACACCAGCACGCGCATCATCACCACCATAGGTCACAATCAACCCATACCCACGACGCGCAAACACCTCAGCCACAGCAAAACCAATACCACGCGTCCCACCCGTCACCAGCACGTACTCCACTGTTGTCCCCGTTTCATTGAATTGTTTAGTCACTTTCAGCCACGGCGTTTATGCCATCTCCAAAGTCTAATACTTCGGGTAGGTGCGTGTGACGATCAGGTTCTGGTGGAATCTCCATGTAGTTGCCGTAATGGATCGTCAGGTAGCTGTGAGGATCTGCTGGCAGTGAAATGGTTAGATCGTCGAACTGCCCACGGTCGGTTGGGAACAAAACCTTAGTAGGATATGTGCCCACATATGAATAGGCTCCTGAAAACCACGTTGTACTAGCCGCTGTGGGTCTTGCAGCGGTAAAAAACTGTCGATAAATGTATTCTTGGGGTAGTTTTCTGAGTGCGCAGTGGGCGCTTTTGACTGCCAGAGCTGTAGCCGGTTCAAGTATTCTCCCGAAAGGCCCCATCCGCGGAAGATTAGGATTTGAAAATGCTTTTAGGTAAGACACCTTTTGCCAAAAGCTACACATTGTTAGTTGCCGTTGTGCAATCAGCTCGTTGGTGTCAAGAGGGAAATAAGGGAACACATCCACAAAGATGCCTTGCTGTGTTCCGGCGGCTTGCGCATTTGCGTCGTTAAACACCGTCCCATCGAGAAAGACTTTAGCCCACAATGCGCTAAAGCCCGGCGTATCGAGGCAGGTGTGCAGACTCATACCTTCAGGAAGTTCGGTTGGGGCGATGTTGAGGAATCTCAGGTAGTCGTTGATCGGCATGCCAATATCGATGTCATCGTCCCACGGAATGAATCCTCCATGGCGAATAGCGCCCAGACACGTGCCACCGTCAACAAAATATGTAATACCGTGATATGTGCATAGGGAGTCGATAGCTGACAGAATCCGACGTTCAGCTTGCTGAAGGCGTGCAAGTACTTCAGGCCGGTAGTTCTCACGGGTTTTACTGTATGTTTTTGTCATATGGGTCTCCATCGATTATTTCGTGGGGTCAACACGGCCGTCGTTCGCGGCGCTGGCGTGACTCTACGCTATCGCCCTGCATACACTAATTCTAAATGATCATGTTCCCGGGGTGAGCGTCCCAGCCCGCGTGAGGCGAAAGGATACAGTTTCGTGCGCATAGGGTTCTTAGTCAACAACTATCCTCCTCATATGGGCGGCGTGGAGATTCACGTGCAGAATCTCGCCAAAGAGCTCCATCGAGCGGGCAATGACGTATACGTGTTTACGCTCGGTGACGCCTATCGTGTGCGGTATGACGACGGCGTGAGGGTATTCGAGTTGCCAAAACGTCTCGATATTGGGGGAGTCTTTTCTCTTCCTTCTGAACGATCTTGGCAGCATGTCCGCCGCAAAATCACAGAGCTTGGCATTGATGTGATCTCGGTTCACACGCGGTTCTTCCCCCTAACGTGGCTTGGCGTGGCGATAGGAAGGTGGAGTGGCATTCCCGTGGTACTCACCGAACATGGATCTGATTTTGTCGTGAGTGATTCGGCTCTTGTTACCGTAGCGTCCAGACTTGTAGATCTGACTATAGGTCGATGGTCGATGCGTAGTGCAAATAAAGTACTCGGGGTTTCGCCAGCCGTCACCCGTTTCGTTCATCGGCTGAGCGGAGTGAACGCGCAAGTATTCTATAACGCTGTGGTTGAACCCAACGCCGCATCCCATAATCTGCTGCATTCACCATGCGATCTTATGTTTGTTGGGCGCATCGTGGAAGGAAAAGGTTGGCGATCCTTCTTGAGGCTAGCAGAACAACTTCATGACGACGAACCGGAGGTAACGGCTACAGTCATAGGCACTGGTCCAGAGTACGATCTTATGCGTGCCGTGGCTCCGGCGTGGGTAAAGATTACAGGGCAAATACCTCATGAGGATGTTATCGGTCGCCTAGCAGGAGCTACGCTGGTCAACCCCACTATGTTATCGGAGGGATTTCAGACGACGGTTGTGGAAGCGGTCGTCAACGGTGGGCGCGTCGTTAGTTATCCCGAGCCCGCAGCCGTGGTGCTCGAGAGCGAAGGAGCGCCTGTGGTGGTTGTACCGAGAGGAGACGAAGGCGCACTGGAGAATGCAACGCGGCAAATGTTGAGCGCTCCACCGGAACAACTTGGCGAGGCGCAGACTCGCAAGTGGCTCTGGCCGCAGCGTGCCCAAGAATATAGCAGAATATGCGTACAGCTTATACAAGCCAAATGATGGAGAAAACGTGAGAAACGCCGTTTATTGGACCGTGAATAACGTCGGTGTGGAATTGTATGAGCAATACACTATAGGTTTTTCTATGTCTGATTGGATACTCAATAGCCAGTGGTTGCAGATACTAGTGCCGATGATGGTTTCGTTGTGCGTTATCCTCATGCCGGGTATGGTTATAGGCTATGCGGCGCGCCTCCGTTGTTCTCGACTAGTCGCTTGGGCGCCTATTGGATCAGTCGCGGTCATAGTGGTAGCCGCACTTCTCGCTCCCATATTGCGGCTCGACTGGGGGATCTTCCCCGTTGCGTTGGTGACGTTCTTGTTTGCAGCAGGTGGATGGATAATCGGTTGGGTTACGCATCCCAAGGCTGATGACAATGATTCCTCGAACGCGGCTCCAAGTCTGCGTCAGTTTACTGATAGGTCGGAGCTCATTCATGCGCTCACAGTGGTTGGATCGATCCTCATTGTTGCTGCTACGTGGACGGTTCATTTTGCGAGACTTATCAACGTTCCTTACGCTCTTCCTCAAAACTGGGATAATGCTTTTCATATCAACCAGGTGCAGCGAATTATCGAATCTGGAGACGGCTCGAGTTTACACATGAGCCTTGCCCTCGGAGGAAGGGTTTTTTTCTATCCTGGGGCTTGGCATGATTCTGTTTCTCTTGTGGCGATGATCAGCGGTTCAGACAATGCTGTGGCAGTGAATGCATTCGCAACCGTGATTCTCTTCTTTGTGTGGCCACTCGGCCTCTATGGGTTATCACGTAGCATCACGCGCGACAAACGAGTCGCCCTCCTAGCGATACCTGCCTCGCAGGTTTTTCCTCAGTTTCCACTTAATTTCGTGTCGTATGGCACGCTGTATCCTAATATGCTCGCGGTGTGCCTGATCCCAGGGGCGCTAATGCTCGTTATCGATGGAATTAGACGGTGGGATAAATCAACCATAGTCATGGTCTATTTGTCGGCTCTGAGCAGTGTCGCATTGTCGCTATCTCAGCCCAATGCGCTCTTCAGCTATTTGCTCACTGTTATCGCGATCGCGTGGGGCTTCCATATCCGAAGGGTGGTTCAAAATGTTGAGGCCATCGGGCGACGCGTATGGGGATTGCTGGGGGTTACAGCTCTGTGGCTCGGTGCCATTGCTGCCTTGAGCTTCGTTCTCGATATTCCAGCTGCGCTCCATTCCATGCGGCATTCTGAGGATACCTGGCAGGTTCAGGGCAACCTGAAACAAGGACTCGTACAACTGCTGTCTGCCAGTGGTGGTCGTCCGCAAATCGATACGGCGATGATTAGCGCCCGTGAGATGCTCATGCTCGGTATCCTTGCAGCCATTGGCCTTGTGTGGCTGATTCTCACAAAACGCCAGTATTGGATCATTGGTGCGTACGGGATTCTTTCCGCTCTTTTCCTCGTGGGCTATTCGATCCCAGGAAAGTGGAGGACATTCATTGTGGGATTGTGGTACACAGAAGTACCACGACTGTGGGCGCCACTGACCATCCTCTTGGTGCTTGGTCTGGCGGCGGGGGCAGTGGCGCTCTTGCGTGGTATCCAACGCTTGGTTCCTCAAGTGGATAAGAAGTCAATAAGTGTGATATTTACAGTAACGATCAGTCTGTTTTATCTTGTGTATCCCCTGTGTGGGAGGTATTCACAGACCGTTTACCAGATCATGTCCGATAGATATGACATTTCTGATACAAGCCCAATGGATTCTGATGAGTACCAGCTCTTCAGATGGATGAACCAGAATCTTCCCGACGACGCAGTTGTGATCGCAAATCCTTGGGAAGGG
Organism: Arcanobacterium sp.; assembly: GCA_022783665.1. Lineage (GTDB taxonomy): Bacteria > Actinomycetota > Actinomycetes > Actinomycetales > Actinomycetaceae > Arcanobacterium_A. Next base: position 5,820 of record JALFZJ010000005.1, on the reverse strand, counting down.
GGAGTATTTGCCTGGGGCGTCGGTGGAACGCGCGCAGTATTCCCCACACTTAACGTTGGTTCCCTAGACAAGGATCTTTCGTATCTAGGCGAGAATCTGAGGGATGCGGGAGACGATCCCGCGGTATGCCAGCTTCTCGATGAATACCACGTGTCTTACGCGCTCGATCTCGCTGATCGTTACTTTTATGGTGGCGAATCGTACCGTGTCGAAGAGATTTTCGAAGGACTTGACGGCGCGGCAGAATCAGGTATTGGTCACATCATCAAACAGTATGGAGAGGCGAAGCTAGTTGAGATCACCGTGTGTGACTGATGGAGAATTACACGCGTTCTCTCGGGCTATCTGGGTGCGGATCGCATTAAGGATATTGTGTGCTGCACCTTGAATGGGGAGTAGCTCATCCACAACTTTGCGCTGCTGCGCCACTAGATTTGGAGTGTTGCCGTGTTTTATCGTTTCCAAAACATGCGGTATTTCGTCTGCATGATGAATCGTGTGCACACCATCGAGTACGCGTCTGCCGAACTCGTTGAACGGGCGGTGCCCTTCTCGTTCAATGAACACTACCGGTTTCTCCATGAACTGGTATTCAAGCAGCCAGCTGAGCCCGTCGGTCAACAGTACATCAGAATCTACAAAAACCGATTCGTATCCCCCACCACCTATGACAGATGTATTCGGTAGATCTTTCCAGACACTCCAAAATTCCTGAACCTCTGCCTTCGATAGAGGAGGTTGTGCGGCATCAAGCATGCTCACAAGTGCGGGATGAGGACTAAACACTATATGCCACGATGGATGACTCTGGGCAAGTTGAGCCATTACCTTCCATGCGTGCGGGAAAGTGCCAAAGCGCGTCCAATCATCACCGATCGAATGGTGGGCAGACCACAACACTGTAAAATGGCGCTCGGGTTCACGAGCGGCGTCTTTCATCGAACGAAGGACATCTGCTTTCGGATGGCCTGTGACGCGGAACTGCCGCCCTGCCAATGCTGGAACGCCCTGCTGAGCCTTATGTGCCAAAGCCTCGTTAGCCACAAAAATCATCCAGGCGTTCTTGTGGAAAGCAGAGTCAATGGCGGAATCCGTGCCATCGCCATTCTCAGGGTTATCAATAAGGTTCATCAACTCATAAGGAATAAGACACACACGCCAGTCCATAAGCTGCCAAATAGAGAAAGCCGGAGGAACATCTACATCCCATTGTGACTGGCGGAATACGATGTGCGGGTTAATCATGCGCAAGGCGCGAAGATCCTCGAAACTATCATGCGCGCGAAAACGAAGATGAGGAACATTGAAAGCATTCAGCCGCTCATGCACAAACTCTTCGTCACGGAATTCGCCCGATCCCGGGAAGCGGCGGTTAATGGTAGCTACAATCGGTTCGAAATCATCGGCATCCCGCATGGCTTCATATACTGGCTGCGTCGCATACCATGCTTCGGGATGGTGCACAAGAAAAACAACCCGCATCGGGGTGCCAACATAGCGGCTTCGATGCATCATGGCTGCAGCATCCCGCTCAAACTCCGATAGGGAGCGCATGTCGCGCATTTCCCGCTCAATGCCAGACGTCTGCGCTCGAAGGGCGTCTACCTGGGTGCGGATCGCACGTATCGACTCCAGCGTTTCGGTGGCTGTTCCCCACACCTTAGTGGGCAAGCGAAGTAGCTTACGCCCCATGCGTGCCGCTTTGTTGATATGCTCTGGCATGGATCCACCTCTATCTGTTAAACCACAATCGCTTTCCGACCCTATGGTAGATTCGCTCCCGAAAACGTGCAGGGACTAAACGGTACGGGACACGAACTACAAGGTTGCGGAGGAATTCAAACGTATTCGTGAAACCTGCCGAATACATCAACATCTGCATATGGAACTCAGTACTCGTCATACCGCGTCCGCCACGGCGCTCGTACGCGCCTGAACCTACACGATAGTAAACCAGTGAATCGGGCAGGTTAGCGACGCGCGCATTGGACTGGAGCATACGCGCAAATAGCCAGTAGTCCTCCATTCTGCCGCCGCCTTTGTACCCGCCAGCGCCCTCAACGATCCCTTTTCGAAAGACGACTGTAGGGTGATTGAAGGGATCGCGCAGCTTTGCCGCCCGGAGAATATCTCGGTGTTTGGTTGGCTGCGTTCGCACAAGCCCAGGGCTGCGCGGATCCGTATCAAACTCCGTGAGCGCAGAACCAAGGATATCGAGATCCTTCATAAACGGAATCTGAAGCTCAAAACGGAAGGGTACCGAGATATCATCGGCATCCTGGCGGGCAACAATATCGTAATCGCACGCGCGCAGGCCATCATCCAAAGCTGCCGCAAGGCCACGGTTCTCATCGAAACGAAGCACCGTTACCTCCTGTTGTGCAATACTGCTCGCAGCACGAATCACGGCTCCAAGCTCAGACGTTACAGGGCCATCTTGAACAAGCATGATTTGCGCTGGCTTGAGGCTTTGATCAACTGATATTGACTCTAGAGAGCGCTGTAGGAACGCGGGGTTATCTCCTGCATACACACTCATCAACACAGCAAATTGAGGTACCTCGCCTGGAGCATAGCGTGTGGTGTTGGGATCGAGGTGTGCCATACGCTCAGCATGTATAACGTCAAACTCTAACGGGGTACGGGCGAATATCTCCTCTGTAGGAACTGGTGGAATCGCCGCCTCCTCGGCTCCTGCTTTAGCGTAGCGCGCTAACTCGATGCGCTCGCTCGTGCGCGCGAACAAGCTAATCCAGCGTAGCGTCGTCTTGCCGCCATACAAGACTTTCTCAATCGGGTTAAGGCTGTGCGAGCGTGAAAACATCCACAGCTTGTTGCGCACCTCGAGGCGAAAACGCGAACCGGGATGCGACGCCGCGTTGCCAAAAGCTTTAGTGCGGTGCTCAACCACAGAAGTAGGCACATAAAGCCCCGTACGTCTGCGCAAAACACGAGTGGTGTATTCGAAGTCATCGTTCCACAGAAAGTAGGCAGCCTCGGGAAGGCCAGACTCATGGACTGCCCGTGCGTCTATCATAATCGATACGAAAGACGCCGAACGGATCGGTTGCGCACCAAGAGCCGATGCGCGTGAGGCGATTTTTCGTGAGAGCATGGGGCGTACACGCGGCTGGTTCATCGGATGTTCGCGGCCGTCAATCCATACAGCCTTCGACGCAAGGATGGCTGGTTGGCCGGGATAGTCGCGCTGAGTTTTGAGTAGCGCACCCAACGCATCCGGGCGAGGGATGGTATCGTCGTCCATAATCCACACGAAATCAGCATCCCAATGATACGTGGCTCGGGCAATCCCTGCAGCGAAGCCTCCTGCGCCGCCCGTATTACGCGGAAGCGTTACGCATTCGCAGACGGCGGGGTGTGTGGTGGCGATGTGTTCTGAGGCATCAGTACTGGCGTTGTTGATGACGATGATCGCGTCAACTGTGCGGGTTTGAGAGGCTAAGGCATCCAAACACTCTTGAAGTAACTCGGCGCGATTATATGCCACCACCACTGCGCATACTTTTGGTGGGCGTGGCTGCGCTTGAGAGGAGTATTGAGATGCCATCGGTCACCGCCTTCGGTTGGGCATTGCGTTAGTTTTGGGCAGACCCTGCAGAGATAGTTTCAATCTACCAGCCGTGTATGAGGATTAGCTGGAAGGAAATACTTATATACTGAAGTTCAGTGCTGCATATCGGTCGTGAAAGGTTATTTGCGAATGGATACAGATCTCCTAGTCGTCGGCTCAGGTATTTTCGGATTAACTGTGGCTGAGCAGATGGCGAAGAAAGGTCTCCAAGTTACAGTGATTGACCGCCGTGATCACATCGGCGGGAACTGCTACTCGGAGCCGGACCCGGAAACGGGTATCGAGGTGCACCGTTACGGCGCACATATCTTTCACACGTCAAACGAACGAGTGTGGGAGTATGTGAACAGGTATACGGCCTTCACGAACTACGAGCACAAAGTGTATACGACCGTCAACGGCGAAGTGTTTCCAATGCCAGTCAACCTTGGCACGATCAATCAGTTCTTGCGTGCTCACTACACGCCTGACGAAGCGCGCAAGCTGGTTGAAGAGCAATCGAGGGAAGTGGCTGGCCACAAGGTGAACGAAAACTTTCAGACGAAAGGGATCTCGCTGATCGGCAGGCCTCTATTTGAGGCTTTTATCCAAGGGTATACGGCGAAGCAATGGCAGACGGATCCGCAAGATCTTCCGGCAGCTATAATTAACCGATTGCCTGTGCGGTTTAATTACGATAACCGTTACTTTAATGACGTTCACCAGGGTATCCCAGTAGATGGTTATACGGCCTGGTTCGAACGTATGGTGGATACGCCTCGTATTGATGTAGTGCTCAATACTGATTTCTTTGATGCCTCTCAGCCATTCAATATAAAAGATGCCGTGGGGCAATTACCCGTTGTGTATACAGGTGCGATTGATCGATTTTTTGATTATTCAGCTGGGGAACTCGGTTGGCGCACCATTGATCTTGAATGGGAGGTCAAGGAGACAGGTGACTTCCAGGGAACGCCGGTGATGAACTACGGCGATATCGATATTCCCTATACTCGTATCCACGAGTTCAGGCATTTCCATCCTGAACGTGACTATTATCCACAAGACAAAACGATTATTGCTCGCGAGTACTCGCGCTTCGCTAAGCGTGGCGACGAACCGTACTACCCAATCGACAAGCAAAGTGATCGCGAAAAACTCAACGAGTACAAGCGTATGGCGCGAGATGTTCAGAACGTGATGTTCGGCGGCCGCCTGGGTATGTACAAGTATTTCGACATGCATATGGCGATTGGTTCGGCGCTATCCCACGTAGATAACCTTGTTGCGCCGTATTTTGATGGATCGGCACCCACACTCGAAAGTTTCCTTCACGCATGAAAAAGCAAGTTACGCCAGATGGGTTAACCGTTCCAGGGCGTTCAACTGGGCTGATTGGCGCCCTTGCGAATACCTATCTTCTCAATTTGATCGTTCGCAAAGAACTCCGCGTGCGTTACCGCGGTTCGGCACTGGGGATGCTATGGAGCTACGCCAAGCCTGCGGTGCAGTTCCTCGTGTTCTTTTTCGCCATCGGTGTATTCATGGGGATGAACCGCAATATTGAAAACTATGTGGTGTACATGTTTTCTGGTGTTATAGTGATCAACTACTTTAGCGAGATCTTCGGAAACGCCACGCGGATCTTGATCGGGAACAAGGATCTTGTGAAGAAGATTTATCTTCAACGTGAGCTTTTCCCGTTGTCGAGTGTGGTGGTAGCGTTCGTTCATTTTGTACCTCAGGTTGTGATTCTCGTCATCGGGGCGCTCATCTTCGGGTGGAGGCCAGGGGTCATGAATCTGGCGGCGTTTTTGCTTGGTCTGGTAATCATCACTGTGTTCGGCCTTGGGCTTGGCCTATTCGCGGGAGCATTGAATGTGATGTATCGCGATGCCGAGAACTTTGTGGATCTTCTTCTCATGATGGTTACGTGGACGTCGCCCGTTCTGTACATGTGGACGATGGTTAGGGAAGTTCTCTCAGGGTCATGGGAGTGGCTCTGGTACGTGTATATGCTCAATCCGATTTCTGCAGTGGTGGAGCTGTTCCATAAAGCGTTTTGGGAACCAACGCGTGGAGTGGATAGCACGCTCATGCTCCCAAGTTTGTGGACTTGGGCGGGCATTGGCCTCTTGATGTCGTGTGTTGTGCTTTTCATCGGGGATCGGACATTCAAGCATTATGACGGCAGATTTGCTCAGGAGTTGTGATGGGTGACGTAACAGTTCGAGCACACGATGTGGTGA
>JALFZJ010000054.1 GCA_022783665.1 Arcanobacterium sp. | reverse complement strand
ACCCCCGACATGTTTGAAACCCTCACATCAGCTACAATGACCCACGCAGCATAACCACCCCGATGTGTCCACTTTCCGGGAGTCAGGCCCCGCATTGCTTTAACATGGAAAAGCAGATTCATTTGCGAATCCCTTAATCTCGACGCCGATAGACTTAGTTCCATGCCACAATCACTTACTCACATCATGGCTGCTGACTGGGCATCTGCAATGGCTCCAGTAGAGAAGCAGATTCATACCATGGGCGATTTCCTAAGAACCGAGCTCGCTGCAGGACGACACTACCTCCCATCTGGAGCGAACGTCTTTCACGCTTTTCAGTATCCATTAGCCGATGTGAAGGTGCTGATTGTGGGCCAAGACCCCTACCCCACCCCTGGGCATCCGGTGGGCTTGAGTTTTTCCGTAGCACCCGACGTCCGCCCGATTCCCCGCTCCCTTGCCAACATCTACGCAGAACTCAGCTCAGACCTCGGATATCCAATGCCGTCGTCTGGCGATCTTAGCCCCTGGTGCGAACGGGGAGTGATGCTGCTCAACAGAGTGCTTACAGTAGAACCAGGCAAACCGGCGTCTCATCGCGGTAAAGGCTGGGAAGAGATTACTTCATTTGCTATACGGGCGCTCGTGGCTCGCAACCAACCCCTAGTGGCAATCCTATGGGGGCGGCAAGCGCAAGAGCTTCTGCCTCTGCTCGGTGAAACACCCGCGATCACCTCGGCTCACCCGTCGCCACTATCGGCAAGCCGTGGCTTTTTCGGCTCACGGCCGTTTTCACGCGCGAATGCTCTACTTACGCAACAAGGTGCTAGCCCTATTAACTGGCAGCTACCCTAGCGTCTAGGAGAGTTGAGCGTTGGCCGCAACAGCCTCATCAGCATCGTGATCCCGCTGCGCGTCTAGTCTACCGACGGCTGCTTGAGATGAGGATCGTTCGGGCGAATCGCCTCGGGTTGTACGCCCGATGCCTCGTGAGATGTAGGCCAGACCGCTTCAAGCTTGAGCAGATAGCTTTCGAAATGGAAACGCAATCGTAAACCAGAGTGCACCATGAAATACACGAGCACCCCGATCGCACACAGTAACGGCATAGCGCCACCGAAAACCAGCGTGGCCCTCGGGCCGAACTGATCGCCTAGCCAGCCGATGATCGGGGAGCCGAGCGGGGTGCCACCCATAAAGATGGCAGTATAAATCGCCATCACGCGCCCGCGATATTCGCGTTCGGCGCCCATCTGCACGGCGACGTTACACGACGTCATCACCGTGAGCGAGAAAAAACCACACGGCACGAGGAGCAACGCATACACATAGTAGTTCGGAGAAAATGCTGCGAGGATGCACGATAGCGAAAAAGTGACGAGCGCGAGAAGGATAATCTTCAGGCGAGGACGCCTCCTGCGCGCCGCACGGAGAGCCGCTGCAAGCGTGCCCAGAGCCATAATCGTGCCAAGCATCCCGAAATCTGAGGCACCACGCCCAAAGGCTTCGGTTGCCATTACTGCGTTAAAGATTTGGAAGTTCAGGCCAAAGGTGCCAAGGAAGAACACAATTATCATCAAAACGATGATGTCTGGATGGGCAAGAACATACTTGAGACCGCCGCGTGCAGCGCCTTTGCGTTCAGCGCGCGGCGCGGGATGAAGCGATTTGGTATCCATCACAACCAATGCGATCAACATCGCAAGGAATGTGATTGAGTTGATCAACATGGCCGGTGCTACGCCGAAGGCAGCGATGAGAAAACCAGCAGCTCCTGGGCCGATCAGGCGAGCTCCATTAAACGACATTGAGTTCAACCCAACCGCATTGGGCACCATTGAATCAGCAACGATTTCCGATACGAATGCTTGGCGGCAGGGATTATCGAAAGCGGTGATACAGCCTTGTATAAACGCCAGAATATAGATGTGCCACAGCTGTACAACGCCCGTGAAGATCAGTAGGAAGGATGTAGCCGCCGTCATTGCAAGAAGCGTTTGCGTAACGATCAGTATCTTGCGTTTGCTGAACCTATCAGCTACACCACCGGCATAGGTGGCAAGAATCGGAATTCCGAGAAACTGGAGCGCCGTCACCAGGCCCAGAGCAGAGCTCGAATTATTCGTGAGCTCGGTGAGCACCAACCAGCTTAGGCCGATGTTTTGCACCCATGTGCCCATGTTCGACACAAGTGCGCCGACGAAGAACTTGCGGTAATTCGGGATGGCGAGTGAAGCAAAAGTTCTGCTCATGCCACCTACCTCTATGCTACCGTCCATCACCGCCGTCAGAGCGCTCGTCTATCATCTAATCTACGCTCTCCCACCGCGATATGCATTTCGCACTCCTAAAGCCACGGGTACAGCAGGTGTGGGGGCTATTTCCAGACGTCGGTTTCAAGGGTTCCTGGAAGATCGGCTTTCGAGGCTACGAACTGGGGCTGTTCAATACCGGCTTTGCGCTGACGCTCATAATCTTTGAGCGCAGCTACACCCCAGCTCGACAACGCGATGAGCGCAACGAGGTTCAGGATCGTCATTACCGCCATAGCAATATCCACCGTATTCCACACCACCGCCAGGCTGACGAGCGCGCCGGTGGTAATCGATGCAATCGAGATAACCCGCACGACCCACGGGCCTGCCTTGTGCGGCGTCACAAAGTAAAGATTGACTTCGGAATACACGTAGGCCGCTATGATCGACGAAAACGCGAGCACGAAAATCATGAAAGCCATTGGAATCACGGCCCAATCGCCGAGCGCATGGGCTACAGCAAGCGTGGTGAGGGTGGCAGGATTCGCGTCAGGTGAGGTCCACACATCTGGCCCTGCCACGAGGATCACAAAAGCCGTCGCTGTACAAATGATGATTGTATCGACAAACACCCCGAGTGACTGTATCAAGCCCTGTGATACAGGATGGCTCACGGTGGCAGTAGCTGCCGCATTAGGGGCCGTACCCTGGCCCGCCTCGTTCGAGAACAAACCGCGCTTAATGCCGTTGATCACCGCGGCCAGGATGCCGCCTCCAAGGCCACCCACCAGTGGTTCAGGGCTAAATGCAGATTGGAAGATTTGCCCAATGACGCGCGGAAACTCGCCAATGTTCATCACGACGATGACGAACGCCATCACCACGTATATGAGCGCCATAATCGGAGCCATCCACTCTGTGACTCGCGCAACGGAGCGAATACCGCCGAGAATCACGAGCGAGGAAAAAGCAAACAGCAGCACAGCCGTAAACACAGGGCTGGTGCCCGCTGAGCCTTGCATTGTGGAGGCGATTGCATTGGACTGAACGCCCGTAATCACCACACCACACGTGACGACCGTGATAATAGCAAATATGGTGGAAAGCACTTTCGATTTCATACCGTAGCGCATGTAGTAGGCAGGCCCGCCTCGGAATGTGCCATCTGGGGCCTGCACTTTGAACAGCTGAGCCAACACGGCCTCAAAGAATGCGGTTGCCATGCCCACAAGAGCCACAATCCACATCCAGAAAATCGCGCCTGGGCCGCCAATCATTAGAGCCGCCGCTACACCGAATACATTGCCGATGCCTACGCGCGCAGCAAGAGAAATACAGAATGCTTGAAACGAGGAAATACCACCATGGGATCCACCACGCGATCCGAGCACCACGTGCACCATGTGCCCAAATAGCCTGAACTGTACGCCGCGCGTGCGCCACGTAAGGAATACCCCCGTGCCCAGCAAAATCCATATTGTGGCATAGAGCGTGATGTTATCGGCTATCGCCTGTATTTGTGCGGCTACCGCATCCATTGGCGTTCCTCTCGTGTTCTGGTTGTGCTGAAATTCATCTATAGAATCGTGGTGTAGGGAAGCGTGGCATTGCGAGCTTCTGTATCGTCGTGCTTCATGGCATATCTTCTGTGCGGCTATTATTGCTTAGGTGAGCTCCAAAGACCCCTTCTTGAGCAAAGCCTCCACCTTAGGAAAGCATGGTACGATCAGACATCTGTACGTCCCTGAACTTGGCGAACTCGGCTAAAAGATCTTCTACAGTGGCGTTTTCTTTGTCTGCTTGTGAGAGCTCGAAAAGAATTCGCCCCTCATGCATCATAATGAGCCGGTTGCCGAGTTTGAGTGCCTGCTCCATGTTATGAGTGACCATCATCGCCGTAAGGTGATTGCGCTCAACGATTTCTTCTGTAAGACGCGTGATCAGCTCAGCGCGCGTTGGGTCGAGGGCAGCAGTGTGCTCGTCGAGCAGAAGAATCTTCGGCTGCGTAAACGACGCCATCACAAGGCTCAGCGCTTGCCGCTGGCCACCGGAGAGTAACCCCACGCGCGCCGTCAATCGATCTTCGAGCCCCTGCTCCAAGATTTTGAGTTCTTCGCGAAAACGCGCTTTACGAGCCTTGGTAACGCCGAGGCCAAGGGCGTGCCCACGGGTTCTGCCCAGTGCAATCGCAAGGTTTTCCTCGATCGTCATGTGCGGAGCCGTACCGGCCATTGGATCTTGGAACACTCGCCCTACATACTTCGCCACCTTGTGATCTGGCAGGCGGGTGACGGGTTTTGCGTCGATCAACACGCTGCCGATGTCTGCCTTATATCGCCCAGAGACGACGTTCAAGAGAGTCGACTTGCCGGCGCCATTCGATCCAATAATAGTGACGAAATCGCCATCGGCCAGAGTGAGGGATACGTCCCGCAAAGCTACTTTTTCATTGATCGTGCCAGCAAAGAACGCTTTCGATACGTTTTTGATTTCTAGCATTATTTCGCCCCTTTTCGCCGAGTGCGGTGCACTACGCCCTTGTCAGCCGGGCGCGTATCTCCTGAATCGAGATCTTCCGCATCGGCGGTATCCCAAGGTTGAACGTTAGAGAACTCCGCTTTAGGTTGGCGTGATTTGAAGTTCTTGAACACATTCCATCTGGGAGCTACGAGGGCAACCACCACGATGATGGCACTGAGGAGTTTCATATCGTTGGGATCGAACCATGGAATCATCAGAGCAGCTTGGATGATGAGGCGATAGACGATAGAGCCCCCAACAACCGCTATCACGGCGATCCAGACTCGCCCTGTAGGCACAACAGCTGTACCGATGATGACGGATGCCAGGCCAGCCACGATCAAACCGATACCCATCGATATATCGGAAAAGCCTTGATATTGGGCAAATAGCGCCCCCGAAAGGGAAACGAGGCCGTTAGACAACGCGAGCCCCACAAGCTTTGCCATATTGGTATTGATTCCTTGTGCTCGCGCCATTTCTTCGTTGTCGCCTGTGGCGCGAAGGGCGAGGCCAAGGTTCGTCGAGAGGAACCAGATCAGCACAACGCTTACCACGGCGAGCACTAGCGCCAGTATCGCAACCGAGGTCAGCGTGCCAAGAAGCCGGTTATCGCGCAAGCTAGAAAACACGGTATCCGCGCGCAGCAACGGAACATTGGCTTTACCCATAATTCGCAGGTTGATGGAATAAAGCCCGATTTGCGTCAAAATACCTGCGAGCAGAGGGTGAATCTTGCCCACTGTGTGCAGCAAACCTGTAATGAGCCCCGCTAGCACTCCTACAACGAATCCTGATGCTGTGGCAACGAGTGGTTGCCAGCCTGCGATCAGCGCCATAGCCGTCGTCGCAGCACCTGTGGTAAACGAGGAGTCGATCGTAAGGTCTGCAAAATCGAGTATACGGAAGGTGAGGTACACGCCTAGTGCCATCAGGCCATAAATGAGCCCCAGGTCGATCGCTGCAATCATCAGTCAGCCCCTAGTGACGGCGAACTACTCGATTACCTGATCTGCTTCATCGAGCAGATCCTGGGGCAAGGTAATACCCATACGTTCGGCTGCAGCGGGATTCACCACAAGCTGTGGGTTCTGCTGAGCTTGCACTGCCATAGTGGCCGGATCGGCACCTTGCGTGAGGATCTCTACGGCCATTTCACCAGTCTGGCGCCCGAGGTCCTCATAATTGAGGCCGAATGTGAGTGCTCCGCCCTTTTCCACAGACGACGCCTCGCCCACAACCAGCAACGTTTGAGTCGCCTCCGCCACCTGTACCACGGAATCGAGTGCGGAGACGACGATGTTATCGGTGGGTACGTAGATCGCGTCCACGTCGCCAAGTGCCTGCGCTGCTTGGCTCACTTCGGAGGAATTGGTGATCGTTTTCTCTACTATTTCGAGTCCCTGCTTTTGAGCTTCTTCCTTGGCGAGTACTACCTGCACTTCGGAATTGACTTCACCCGAGGAGTAGATTACGCCCACCTTCTTCGCCTCGGGCAGTACACGTTTCACTAGAGCGATTTGATCAGCCACCGGGTTGAGATCGGTAGTACCAGTGACGTTCGCGCCTGGTTGCTCGTTGGACGCTACGAGCTGGGCAGCTTCAGGATCGGTGACGGCAGTGAACAGTACTGGCACATCCACCACGTTTTGTGCCACGGCCTGCGCGATAGGCGTAGCAACGGCGAGCACAAGATCGAGATCTTGGGATGCGAATTTCGAAGCGATGGAGGCTGCTGTGCCCTGATCGCCTTGAGAATTCTGCTCATCGTAGGTGACGTCGAGCCCAGCGTCGGCGATGGCTGCCTTAAATCCGGCGATGGAAGCGTCCAGTGAGGGATGGGAGACGAATTCAGCAATACCTATCGAATATGAATCCTGGGCACTGGATGTACTTGGTGTTTGTGAAGCGTCGCCCTTCGGATCCGAGGAACATCCTGCAAGTGCGAGTGCAGCACCTGCAACGAGCGCAGCAAGCTTACGCGTGGAGAGTGCCATATCCGGCTCCTTACGTGTGTCGAGTTGGTATTGCGTGAAGGTCTTTTCAAACTTGCCTAGACGATACTACTGGCTCCCACAAATGAGCATCGCATCTCATCACCTGGAACGCAGCGTAACTAGTGCGCCACTGGTGGATCTCACACCCGCCAGCATGAAACCGACTTTCATCACTACTTTTCCCCGTCACCACGCGCGAAAACCGGAACGAAATCAATAACTTATGTCCAACCAAAAACTCGAGTCGAAACGACTTTTCACACAGAAAACCCCACCACAGCAACGAAAAACAGGAAAAGCATCAATAACAATCGTCCACTAGCCCGCGATTCATCGTAACGTCATACAGTTGCGCTATACCAGACGATAATCAACCTGTACCTAGCTCAGTACTGCAACCAAAACCAACGTCTCGCTTTTGATAAGCCATCAGCCCGAGCGACGAGACCCAGATCCACTCAAGCCAAAGCGAGACCCAGATCCGCTCAAGCCAAAGCTTGGGAAGCGGGTATCCCGAGCCGGAATGCACGAAAGCCCGATACTACTTTTCGGTGTAGTAACGAGCTTTCCCTCGGAGAGCCACCTGAGAGAATCGAACTCTCGACCTATTCATTACGAGTGAATCGCTCTGCCGACTGAGCTAAGGTGGCCTACCACATACCACGAAGCACATATCACAATATGGTCGAATGAGCTAGCGCTCAACGTTCGCTTCGCCGTATCAGCGTAGCTAATCTACCCAATTTCTGAACCAGTTTCAAATTGCCGCATGAACCCAAGCCACCCAGATGAGATAATCCCATGTTCTCAGGCGATATCAGCCATTCTTCTCAGGCAAACCCATCCACTTCCAGCACTAGTATTCACCGCGCTGGGCACGTGAGCCCATCCTCAGGCACTACCCCACTCACAAGATACTCATCGAGCGGATCGCTCACGCACTGAGTTGAGCGAGCATACGCCGTATGCCCTTCGCCTTCCCACGTCACGAGCACGGCATTATCGAGGGTATCAGCGAAATCTACAGCCCACTCATACGGCGTTGCTGGATCACCGACTGTACCCACAACAACAATCGGTGCAGAGCCTTGGGCCACATACGGTTCAAGTGAATGCTGAGGCTGGTACGGCCAGTTCGCACACATGTACTCGTCGTATCCGAACACCGGCCCAAATAGTGGCGCTTCCTCTTCAAGGCGGGTCTGCCGCTCCTGCCACTGCTCAGGCGTGCCATCGGCACGGTAATCTGCGCAGTTGATCGCCCAATTGGCCTCCATTGAATTATCGGTAAACTCACCGTCCTCATACGACGTATAGGCATCCGCAAGCGCCAGGAACACATCACCTGTGGAATCCTTAAACAACTCAGAAAACGCCACATCGAGTACTTCCCAGGATTCGTCGTCATAAAGCGGAGTGATGATTCCCAGCAGCAAACCAGCTTGGGTAAGCTCACGGTCAGGATTCTCAGGCGTCGGGAATGGGCGGCTCAACGCCTCGTCAAATGCGGCTGAGATCTTCTCGCGGCCAGCTTCGATATCCCCGGAAAACGGGCATGCCACGCGGTTATCGCAATCCTGCAGATACGCATCGATCGAGCGTTCGAAGCCTTTGAGCTGCGCCTCAGTCTGCTCGAACGTCGTAGCACCAGGGGCAACGGCACCATCGAGTATCATTCTCCCCACATTGCTTGGGAAGAGTTGCGCATACTGCCCGCCGAGCGAGGTTCCATAAGAAAAACCTACATAGTAGAGCTTCGGGTCTCCCAGCACAGCCCGAATCACATCCATATCTCGAGCAGCATTTTCCGTACCAACAAACGGCAGAATAACAGCCGCGTTTGCCGCACAGCCGTCAATAAGCCGCTGTTGCATCTGCTGTGACTCCTGTTCACCTTCCTCAGTATCGGGGAACGCCGTCATCACAATCTCTTGGAGCTCAGAGTCGCTCACGCAATCCACGGGCGCAGATTCTTGCACGCCACGCGGATCAAAACCAACCACATCGAAATGATCGGTCACAGTAGTGGAAAAGAACTGCGCGGCCTGATCCGCCATCGTTGTGCCTATAGCGCCCGGGCCGCCCGGATTCACGAGCAGTGATCCTATTGCTTCAACTCCCGCATTGCGCTTTTTGACGGCGATCTCAATACTTTCGCCATCAGGGTGTGCGTAATCAAGTGGCACAGTAATCTTGGTACATTCAAGCTTATTGCCACACGATTCCCACTGCGGCTCCTGGTTGTAAAACTCTTCGAGCCCTTGGGGCACAGGGCTGGCATCCACGGTGATTGGGGATGGGTCTACGGCTGTTCTCGAAGCATTGTTCTGAGCGCCAAGGCCGCACGAGCCCAGCGCAAGCAGGCAGGCAGCAGCAACGCCCACTACTCGCATCAGCCTTATCCGCATGTGTTTTGCCTGCATTTATTCTCTCCCCATCGCGCACCACGCGCTTTCACCACCAAATACGATGTGGCAGGCACTACGATCCCGCGATATATACGCAGCCAAGCTATACGCAGCGACTCCTCATGCAGGACGTGCACCACGCGCCAATCACGAGCACCCGATACGTATATAGCCGCGCAGCATGTAACCGCACGCGCCCCCAACCATATGCTTCACAATATCAGTACTTAGTGAGCCTTCGCCTCCACGATCGTAATCAGCGCTGCTTCAAGGGCGAGCTGCGGCGCCACATTCGCCGCGATTCGCGTGCGCGCAGCGTCTAACGCATCCATGATACCGATCGTATCTTGCTGAGAAATCATGCTCGCCGCATTCTCAATCGAATCGCGAAAGTCTTCATTAATAAGATCCACTGTGGCCTGCGAGTGCACTATCAGCACGTCCCTGAAATACGATGCGATATAGAGCAGTTCGCGATCTAGCCGATCGCGTTGGGTTCGGGTTTTGCGGCGTCTCATATCCTCAGCACTGAACCCTGCCTGATCGCGCACCAACTTCGGTATTTTCGCGTCGGCCTCTAAACCCATCGCCTGGGCGAGCCGTTCCTCCTCCGCTTTCGCCTGCTCATCGGCCGCTTTCTGCGCAGCTTTATCGGCAGCTTTGGCGTCTTGTGCTTCGCTCGAGCGGCCATACATGTATTCAGGATCAAGTAAGGCTCCGGCTGCCAGTACGGCATCGCCAACACCTTCGATTCTCCCTACAAGTCCGAGCGTATTTCGGCGCAATTCGGCGGCCTCAGGATCTGTAGCGAGCGCACGTGCCACGCCGATATGTGATTGTGCCACGCGGGCAGCGATTAATGCCTGATCAGGGTCTACTGCGTCGGTTTCTACGAGCCGCGCAGCCACATCTTCCACGCTTGGGGTTACGAGATTCACGTTGCGGCAGCGGGAGCGGATGGTAGGGAGTACGTCTGCCACGTTTGCCGTGCATAACATCCACACGGTAGATTCGGCTGGCTCCTCGATCGCTTTAAGAAGCACGTTCGTCGTGTTTACGACCATGCGATCGGCGTCCTCGATAATGAACACGCGGTACGCCCCGGAACTTGGCGCAAGGTAGGATTTCGCTACCAGTTCACGAACTTGCGCGATGGTGATCGATACCAGATCTGTTGAGAGGCTAGAGACGTCTGGATGGTTCGCCTCCATCACAGCTTTGCACGCACTGCATTCACCGCACCCTGGCACCTCGCCGGTGCATAGTAAAGACGCCGCTAGGGCTCGCGCTGCTGTGGATCGCCCTGATCCTGGCGGGCCGGTGAAAAGCCAGGCGTGGCTCATTGCTGCTGAGCTGAGGCCAGTGTGGGTTTCCTGCCCTGCGTTGCCTGAACGTGCGGCCTGAGCGTGACGCGGAGCGCCAGCATCGCTTGATACATCCGCCTCGCGCCCGAGGTTGGCTGCGCGTGCGGCTTCAGCGGCACGTTTCAGCTCGGCCACTACCGCGCTCTGCCCTACGAGCTCATCGAATACGCTCACCGTGCCACGCCTCCGCGTTCTAGCTCAGCCTCGGCAAGTAGCGGCTCTACAATCTGGCGAATCTGATGCGCAATAGCAGAAATCGTACCCTGAGCATCTACTACATGGAATCTTTCGGGTTCTTCCGCAGCCAGCTGAAGATACTTCTCACGCACATGCTGGTGGAAGCTCACTCCTTCTGCCTCAAGGCGATCCTTTGTGCCACCCACACGCGCGGCGCTTTCTTCCACAGCGGCGTCTAAAAGAATCGTTGCGCGGGGCACGAGATTGCCCGTCGCCCACAGCGAGAGCTTTTTCACCTGAGTAGCATCGAGTTCGCGCGCGGCGCCTTGATACGCGATAGAGGAATCAAAGTACCTATCAGTGATCACTACTTCGCCACGTTCTAGAGCCGGGCGGATTTTTGTAGCCACGTGATGGGCTCGATCCGCAGCGAACAGGAGCGCTTCTGCACGCTCGCTCACCTCACCACTGTGTAGCAAGAGTTCGCGGATCTGATTACCCAGCTCCGTACCTCCCGGCTCACGGGAGGTGACAACCGTATATCCCAGCTCGCGAAGCCAGCGTGATAGTTCACCAATCTGAGTCGTTTTCCCTGTGCCGTCGCCGCCTTCAAAAGAGATGAAAAGCCCACGCGCCATATCGCCATTCACCTACTTAGTGCCGCCCTTTTTAGCGCCAGTCTTTTTCTTTCCCGACTTCACCGTGCGCTTCGTCTTATTGCGAGACGTGGTGCCACCTTGCTCCGCGATCTTCAGCCGGCGCGCAACAAGGAGCTCTCGAGCACGCTCATCGGTGAGCTGGTTGAGATCCTCGCTGCGTGGCACCGATGCGTTCGTTTCGCCATCCGTCACATACGGGCCGAAGCGGCCGTCTTTCAGCACGATCTTTCCACCCGATACAGGATCGATCCCGAACTCTGCGAGTGGAGGCTTCGCCGCGGCACGCCCACGCTGCTTCGGCTGCTTAAAGATTTCCGCGGCTTCATCAAGAGTGATGGTAAAGATTTGCTCTTCCGTTTCAAGGGAACGCGAATCGCTTCCTTTTTTCATATACGGCCCGTAACGCCCGTTATGTACCGTCACATCTTCGCCATCGATCTGGCCGAGGGTACGAGGCAGCGAAAGCAGCTGTACCGCCTGCTCAAGCGTCACCGTCTCAGGGTTCATGGAGCGGAATAGTGACGCCGTCCGTGGCTTTGGTTTCACCTTCGAGACTTTACCCGTGGGCGTGTATGCCACAGCGTCGTCTGGAAGCACTTCAGAGACGTACGGCCCGAACCGCCCATCCTTCACCACAAGCGGATAGCCTGTGGCAGGATCATTGCCGAGCACGCGGTCACCCTGGAGTGAAGAATCGAGGATCTCGCGTGCCTTCTCCACGGTGAGCTCGTCTGGCATCACATCGGTTGGCACAGACGCGCGTCTGCCTTCCGTGCCATCTGGATTCGTTTCTTGGATATACGGCCCGTACCTGCCTACGCGCACCACAATGCCATCGCCAATCGTGATCGTATTCACCGAGCGCGCATCAATATCGCCAAGGCTCCCCACTTGATCGCGAAGCCCTTGTTTGCCGTCAGCGCCGCGATAGAAATCGGAAAGATACTCCACGCGATCCCTACGCCCTGCCGCGATATTATCGAGGTCTTGCTCCATATCGGCGGTGAAATCGTAATCCACAAGGTTGGGGAGGTTGTCTTCGAGGAGACGCACCACCGAAAAAGCGAGCCATGTAGGCACAAGCGCCTGCCCTTTACGTTGCACGTATCCGCGGTCCACAATCGTGGAAATCGTGGAGGCATACGTGGACGGGCGCCCGATGCCTTTTTCTTCGAGGGTTTTCACAAGGGAGGCCTCTGTGTAGCGTGGCGGTGGAGCCGTCTCATGGCCGGCTGCTTCGCCTTTCACATTCGCCACCTGCTCACCCTCGATTAGTTCAGGTAGGTTCGCGTTTTGGGCATCCTCGTAGCGTTTACGATCCCGGCTTTCCTCATAGGCTGCGAGAAAACCAGGAAAAGTGATGATCGTGCCTGAAGCACCGAGCACTGCTTCTTGCGCTCCGCCTGCTCCGCCGAGATCCGCAGCGAGACGCACGGACGCCGTTGAGCCGCGCGCGTCTGCCATTTGCGAGGCGATTGTGCGCTTCCAGATCAGCTCGTAGAGTGCGAACTCGCGCCCCTGCAACCGAGACTTCACCTCCGCTGGCGTGCGGAAATGATCGCCGGCGGGGCGAATAGCTTCGTGAGCTTCTTGTGCGCCCTTCGATTTTGCGGCATAGTATCGCGGCTTATCGGGAAGTGATCCTGGAGCGAACAGTTCTTTGATCTGCGCCCTTGCGGCACTGATCGCTTCGTTGGAGAGATTCACCGAATCCGTACGCATATACGTAATGAAGCCGTTTTCGTAGAGGGATTGCGCCAAACGCATTGTATCGCGCGAAGAAAGCCGCAACTTACGCGATGCTTCTTGCTGCAAGGTAGAGGT
This sequence comes from Arcanobacterium sp., assembly GCA_022783665.1. Classification (GTDB taxonomy): domain Bacteria; phylum Actinomycetota; class Actinomycetes; order Actinomycetales; family Actinomycetaceae; genus Arcanobacterium_A. The sequence continues at coordinate 51,863 of JALFZJ010000054.1, read as the reverse complement.
AGTGAACGGAGGCGCCGGACGGCGAGTGTAGGGCTTCGTCTGCACTGAGACGACGCTAGATTCACTGCCCGTGAGCGCGTCAGCGATCGCTTCAGCAGATTCTTCGGTGAGGATCTGCACAGATTCCTTTGTAGCTTTCTGCGTGAGATCGCCGTGATCCGTGAAATCTTTACCTGTTGCGATGCGCCGAGTATCGAGCGAGAGCAGCTTCGCAGAAAACTCCTCGCCATTCTTGCTCAGCTTGACCTGCACATCCCAGTAGGAGGCGGACACGAAAGCCATACGTTCACGCTCTCGATCAACCACGAGACGCGTCGTCACTGATTGTACGCGGCCCGCCGAAAGTGACGGCGCCACCTTACGCCACAGAAGCGGCGAAACCTCGTAACCTACCAGCCTATCGAGAATCCTTCGAGACTCTTGCGCATCCACAAGCTGAGTATCAAGCTCACGGGTATTACCGAGCGCACGCTGAATGGCCTCTTTTGTGATCTCGTGAAACACCATACGCTTCACAGGGATCTTCGGTTTAAGCACATTGAGCAGATGCCATGCAATCGCTTCACCCTCGCGATCCTCATCGGTTGCGAGATAGAGCTCGTCGGCGTCTTTCATGGCTTTGCGTAGTTCGGTGACTTTCTTCTTCTTGTCTGGATTCACCACGTAATACGGATCGAAATCACCTTCGACGTCTACAGCGAACTTCCCGTATGGGCCTTTTTTCATATCGGCAGGAAGATCCGATGGCTTGGGCAGATCGCGGATATGCCCAACGCTTGCTTCCACGCGATAGTCACCGCCGAGATACTTCTCGATGGTTCGTGCTTTCGCGGGGGACTCCACGATCACTAGCTTCGTCACTGTACGCCCTTCTTAGGTCTCGCCAAGTTCTCACACCACGCTCGCTAATATGTCTGCGTGTGCGTTCGCCACTTCCGACTACTACATAAACATACAATAGGGCGTGCATCCAAAAACTAAGACGTTCATTTCAGGCTCTTACCTCTGACGTTCATCTCACCTGGAGTGGGGCGCACTGCGCCCACGAGCGGGCAAAGTGGCTTGCCTGTGCATACCATGTGCATACCAACGCACAGAACGTACACAATATATACATGAGCTCCTTGTTCGACGTGATTTCACACCATGCGCCCGGGCAGATCACCGGCCATTATGTGGTGCCCGCACGCGAAGAGGAGCTAGGCCAGTGGCCGCAATGGGTACCAGATAGTCTTCTCAATGCTCTTACGCCTTTGGGAGCGAGCCGCCCGTGGATCCATCAGGCCGAGGCTGCTGATCTACTTTACAGCGGGAATCATACTGTGCTTGCCACTGGCACTGGTTCGGGTAAGTCGCTTGCTGCGTGGGTGCCAGCCTTGGCGGCTATCGAGAATCATAGTGAGCACAACTCAGGCAGTTCGTTTGCCACGATCCGCCGCAAACCCACCACTTTGTATCTTTCACCCACCAAGGCACTCGCTGCCGACCAAGAGCATCACTTGGTGGAGCTCGCGCATCGCACCAATGCTCGTATTGGCGTGGCCACGGTGGATGGTGATGCTGACCGCGCCACGCGTCTATGGGCACGAGACTATGCAGATATTGTGCTCACGAATCCTGATTTCCTTCATTTTGCTATGCTTTCTCGACACGAGGCGTGGGGAAGATTCTTGCGCGGCCTGCGGTTTATTGTTATTGATGAGTTCCACTCTTATCGCGGCCGATTTGGAGCGAATGTGGCACTGATTATGCGCAGGCTGTTGCGCCTCGCACGCCACTACGGAGCCGATCCACATGTGCTTTTCCTTTCTGCTACCTCTGCCGAGCCAGACGCCGTTGCCTTACGTTTCATTGGCGATGCTTTTGGCGCTGTGCGCTCCGTGACGCGCGATGGCTCACCTCGCGGGGAGCGCACAGTCGCTGCCATGCAATGCAAAGAGTTTCCACGGGTTCAAGGCGGTGATGGAGACGATCGCACGGACGAAGACCTCGTGCTGAACGCCGTCACACACAACATGGATTTTATGCGCCGCAGTGCAAATACGGAGGCCGGCGACGTAACGGCGACTCTCGTAGCTGAAGGAGCCCAAGTGCTCACTTTTGTGCGCTCGCGCCCAGGCACTGAACGCGTGGCTGAGGTTGCACAGAATACCTTGCATCGCCGAGCGCCCCATCTTGAAGACCGCGTGGCCGCATATCGCGGCGGCTACCTCCCTGAAGAGCGGCGCGAACTTGAACGCAGGCTACGCTCTGGTGAGCTGCAGGCCCTGGCTACCACGTCTGCCCTCGAACTCGGCATCGATATTCCTAATCTCGACGCGGTAATTGTGACGGGCTGGCCTGGCACCCACGCCTCCTTCCAGCAGCAGATCGGCCGGGCTGGGCGCGCCGGAGGTGAAGGCCTTGGCATTTTCATCGCACGCGATAATCCACTCGACCAGTTCATGGTGGAGCATCCTGAACAGCTTACAGACTCTTCAGCTGAAGTAAGCGTTTTTGATCCGCATAACCCGTGGATTTTGCCCAACCATCTGTGCTCAGCGGCTGCAGAGCTGCCTCTAACTCCTGAGGATGCCGAAGTGTTTGGCCTGCCCGATACCCAGTACTTCGCCGAGCTGGAAGCGCAGCAGCTATTGAAGCGCCGCCCGAATGGGTGGTTTTGGAATACATCCCTCCATATCTCTGCTCATTCGCTTGTGGATGTGCGCGGCGAAGCGCAGAACGTGAACATTATCGACTCTGAGGACGGCTCACTGCTTGGCACTATCGATTCCTCGCAAGTAGATCTCACCGCCTATCCGGGTGCGATCTACATACATCAGGGCGTGCCTTTTGAAGTAGAGCAACGTGAAGGTGATGTTGCGCTTGTGCATCATCACCGCGATGAAGAAATTCGCACTTATCCCACGGAGGAAAACTTCGTAGATATTGTGCACACTGAGGAAAGCCGCGAGATGCGAGGCGTCACATGGAACTATGGCACGGTTTCTGTGCGCAACCGCGTGGTTTCCTATGATGTGCATCGGGCTCGAGATGGCCTTTATCTCGGAACTGTGCCCTTGCAGATGCCTCAACGCCAATTTGAGACGACGGGCGTGTGGTTTACGATGGATGCCCTTGCTGCTCGCCGTCTCGGGTTAGATGCGGCCATTCTACCTGGGGCTCTGCATGCAGCAGAGCATACGATGATTGCATTGCTTCCTCTTTTTGCTACGTGTGATCGCTGGGATCTTGGCGGAATGTCTACCGCGATTCATCCTGATACTGGCAATCCCACAGTGATTATTCATGACGCCGAAGCCGGAGGTTCGGGGTGTGCCGAGCGTGGCTTTTATGCGGCTTTCGATTGGGTGGAGGCCACACTGAATCGGCTGCGGAACTGCGAGTGTGAGGCGGGTTGCCCGAAGTGCGTACAATCGCCAAAATGCGGCAATAATAATTCGCCATTGTCGAAAGGTGGGGCTATTACTTTGCTTGAGCTGCTCGCCAGTGTGCTATAGCTACTGGGCAGCGCACTACAGTTACTCGCCGGCGCGCTATAGCTATACCCCAGCACGCAATAGCTCATCATCCGGATGCTACAAGAGACGCCAATAGGTGACGCAGCGGTTAATGGGCAGCGTTGAGCGAGCAGAAGTGAACGAGCCAATTACTTAACGAGCGAGTCAAGGCTTACCGATACTGGGCCTGCCGTTGCTTCTGCTTCAATTCTCGGCAGGATCCACGGCACCGAACCAGCTTTCGATAGGGTAATGGTGAAGTTCTCTGCTCTGCGGATGCAGCGCGTCTCGAACCCATGAGCGTTCGCGGTGGCGCGGGCACATGATTCTTCTTCGCTTTTTCCACCGAGGTAGTCTTGAGCCGCGGAAATCGCGGCAAGATCTGCGCGGTTTTGCGCATCCACCGCGAGCGCCACGGCGTGGGTGCCCTGCACTACGAGCAATGAAATACTCACTATCGCGAGTATCGCTACGGCTACAAAACCCGTCACCATTCCTGGTTCTGCGGCACCGGTGTGTGCTGGTTCAGCACAGCTGCTCTGCGCTGATTCCGCTGCATTATCGTGGGTTGGTTGCTCATTGCCATGTGCGCGTTCTGAAGCGGTGCCGTGCAGTAGTTGTGTGCTGCCGTGCGTTGATTCTGCGGCCCTAGCGCACGTTAGTTTACGCGCATTGCCGGGTGGCCGACCGTCGCGATACGATGAATTGACTCGGCGTCGCATTGTGCATTCTCCTCTCTGCAGCTGGGTGTGATTCATTTGCGTAGTAATGGGATGTGACGTGCCCAAGCAGCTAATTAGAAAGATGGCTCAAGTACGACGCTCTGCGTGTTGGTGAACTCATATCCAAAGACTGAAAAGAGGCCAACGTGCGGTTGAGTGACCGTCACCTGCGCAAGATCGCCTTGCGTAGTGATTTCTACCTGCGCATCAGAGCCAGCAATCTCTCGTGCAAGAGCAGCGGATTCGCGCTCGTCTTGATGGATCGCATACATGCGCGCCGCCTCATGCGCCGCGTTACTTACCTGCGCTTCGGTATTCATATGTACAATCGCGACGATACACACTATCACCGCCATAATGAACACCGGCGCAGTAATCGCCCATTCAGCCGTCACCATACCGCGCTCTTCACGTGTGGCTTTCAATTGCGAATCCTGATTGATCGTATTGTGCGCGGATGCAGCTAGAGCGTTATGTACGTTATGCATAATACGTACCTTTCGGGAAGTGCCGCTTGGCGCGGGCGGGCGCGGTGCGCGATGATACCGCGCCCGCCCGCGCCGCCAGCTGGTCATATATCATCCAAGCATTGATTTGAAAATATCTGCGATCAATTCCCGAAGCCACTCCTGCTGTGATAGCCATACGAGAATTCCAGCAATACCAGTGGTTGCTACAGTACCCAAAGCGTATTCTGCTGTTACCATGCCGCTTTCAACGGCCTCTTCTCTATGTGTCTTGTTATCAAAATCTTTATCATGTGCAATGGTGAGGCCTGAATAATTCGCACTAAGTACTTTCTTAAACATTGTTTTTCCTTTGAACTCGGTGCCCACAACCTCTTGCTGTGAACAGTTCTGATGGATTGGTGCCATAACCGGTTGGTTATGACTCTGTAAGCATCCCCCATCCACCATCGCGTCTTCGCTCTGCTGCGATCACTTGTGGATAATGCACCTATGATGTGATCCTGTGGATTCCCGCTCACCGTGGCGAGCCAGGCTCATCCACAGCAGCACCTACATATGGATGCACAACGAAACAATCAGGCATCTACACACTCGCTGCGCTCTGCCACGCGCAATAAAGGAGTGAGCCAATGACGGCCACGGCCTCTCGCAATACAGGAGCCAAGCCTATGACAGCCATGCCCATACGCAACAAAGGAGCTAACGACGCTTAACCCCGCCCGCAAGAGAAAGCCTTTTGAGAGCGCACCCACCCGCAAGCGAACGCACTTTATGACGCCTCGGCCCACACACTCACGGCTCATTCTTAGGGCATCAACACTTGGGCAGTGCCTACAACCACTGGAAGCACACCGATGAGCATAAATGCTGGAAGGAAGCACAATCCGAGGGGCATCACGAGCCGTGCACCTAGGCGCGCGGCTGCTTCTTTCGCGTGGCGTTGGCGTGACAGACGCAGTGTGTAGGCGCTGCGTTCCAAGAGCGGCACTGGTGCAACTCCGTGTTTCCATGCTGGTTCGAGAGCATCGCGTATGCGCATGAATCTCTGGTCTACGCCGTCCCACGCCTCATCCCATGTGGCGCCTAGGAGTAGCGAGTTTGCCACTTCGTTGAGGCTTTTCTTTTGCTTAATACCACGATCACGATGTGCCCCTACACCGCCCGCAGTTTTGCCAGAGCCGGCATTCCAGCCGGAGCTAGCGGATATACCTGAGACTCGTATTGCTACGTCGTCTAGTGCATGATGAACTGCCGCAAGAGTTGTGGGTATCGAGAGGCCTGCAGTCAATCCCGCTTTCGCAATATCGAGAATCACCGCCGGGTCTACCTCGCCTTTTCTGCGCGGATACGTCCATATTCGCCGCCTCGGCGCCGGCCCAAGCAGAATCACAGCAACAAGAGCGCACCCAAGCACGAATATCATTATTCGGCCTCCGCGTTTTTTGCCTCACGTACCATGCGATACACCACCACGAGCCCCGCGATCTCGAATGCAATCCCTGCCACGAGCGCAACGTTTCCCACCGTCGTCTCGAAGAGAAAATCGAGAGGATCAACACCTAGCACATACCCGATCGCAATACCCACAATCGGGAGAGTTGCAAGCATTCGTGCCGACGTTTGCGGCCCTGCAAGCGCCACTTCGCGCGCTGAACGTGATTCGCCAGCTTCGGTAATCCCTTCGGCACACGAATCGAGAATATCCGCCATAGGGGCGCCCGTGGCATGGCCCATTCGGCAGACCGCGAAGGTTGCCGGCAATGAATCCACACGCCGCCACAGTCGGCCACGCGCGAGACGCTGAAGCGGATTGGCATCCCAGAGTTGCCTCAACTGTGTGGGCACGCCGTGCTCATCGAGTACCGCACCCGGGCTGGCGCGCAGCATCTGATCGTGCGCACCATACAATCCGTGATGCTCGAGACTTTGCCTCCAGGCACCCTCTACGGTTGCACCCGAACGCAACCGCGTAGCCACTTCAGTAACAAGCATTCCCATATCAAGTTCCTGTTGGGGCTTGCCACGATCACGTTTGCGGTGGCGGTGCCCACTGCGTGATGGTTTCAATCGCCCTGGCGCACGCACCACACTCACCAGAGCCACGCATGCAAGCAGTGCAGCTACTACTAACATCGTCATCACGCATCGCTTGGAAGAGTTGATCCCAAATGACGGCGCTGGTTTCGGCGCCGCCTCGGCACGCTCTGCCCGTTTCCCCCTTCGTTTCTCCGGTTATCTTTCGCCGATGCATCACGGGGAGTCCTTTGAATACGAGGAAAACTCGCCAGCCATTCACTCATATCTAGCCGGTCGCACAGCGCAACGGCGCCAGGGCCGACCTCCACAATGCCACCAGGCTCATCAATAGTAAATGCTGGCTCGCTCACCAAGGTGCCTGCCTCTCGCTTCAACCGTGCAATCTGCGCAACCCACCTCACGCGTTGCCGGCCGTCACCTTCCGCCAAACCACTACCTGCACCACCCGCACCCAAACCACGCGCCGCCGAGCTGCCGGCCACCGGCAAATCACCTGCGCACGGGTCGCCGCCCATGCCCGAACCACTGCCCTTACCGAAACCACCACCGGCACGGCTTCTGCGCACATGTATCACAGCGTCCAAAGCCGCCGAGGCCTGGGCGGCCACCGTCTCTTCATTCATTCCTGCAAGAGCGCCGAGAGCTACGAGACGTGCCGGCACATCTACAGCAGAATTGGCATGGATCGTAGCCCAGCCTCCTTCGTGCCCTGTGTTCAGCGCGCCAAGCACATCGCGCACCTCTACTCCACGGCACTCCCCAAGCACCAAACGATCAGGGCGCATACGCATCGCAGCGCGCACAAGCTCGCTCATCGTCACCTCACCCACACCCTGTACATTCGCGCGGCGCACCTGCAGATGCACGACGTGTGGATGCACGGGCCGCAATTCTGCCGATTCTTCGATGATCAACAACCTCTCGTTTTCACCACACAGAGAGAGCATGGCGTTGAGAATCGTCGTCTTTCCAGCACCCGTTGCCCCCGAAATCATCACATTTGCCCGAGCATTGATGAGCGCGCGCAACACCGGTTCAAGCTCGCGACCCACCGCTTCATTGGCCACCAGATCACTCAACCCCATGGGTTTTGCACGATGCGTACGAAGAGAAATCAGGGTTCCTTGAGCAGAGAGCGGAGGCAGCACAGCATGCAGACGCAATCCAGAAGGAAATGTGCCGTCAACGATTGGGGAGGCGTCGTCCAGACGCTGCCCACACGTAGCGGCAAGCCGCATAGCAAGTGAACGCACGCCTTCTTCACTCGTAAGCTGCGGATCGGCGGCGTCTACCCGCTCCATTCCATTGCCACGATCCACCCACACTTCACCCGCGCCATTTACGGTAACGTCCGTCGTGCGTGGATCATCAAGCAAAGGAGCAATAGTGGCACCCGTGCCCATGAGTTCTTGACGCACCCGCTGGCGAAGCAAAGCAAGATCTTCAGTAAAGACGACGTTCTGCGCAGTGTCAAGAGCCTGTGCTTCATTCGCACCCTGAGCAAGTTTCGCGCGGATTCGCGCAAGTTCATGTGATACACCCCTGTGCGCGCTAAGGCGGGGGTCTGACCGCGCCAAAGGTGCTTCTTGATCCAAGCCCGCTTCGCCTACGCCTTCCCTATTCACGCCTCGATCTCCACAATTCGCTTTACTAAAGCTCGCACATCTGATGCACACCGCGTTTTTGCACGGTCGCCAGGGGCAAGCCCTCGTGCCAAATCGTTGGTGATGCCGCGTTGATGGCGAAAGGGATGTACCTCTGGCACGCCAAGGCGAGTAGCAATATGCGCGAGCATTCCTTTTGATCCTTTACCGAAAGCCACAACATGCACAGAGTTTTCTTTTCTGAGAGCGTCAAATGCAAGCTGGCCTTGCACAATACCGAGTTCGTCTGTGCGGCACAGCATCAACACCACATCACACCAGGCAAGCCAGGAATGCTCAGGAGATGTCGCTGCTTTGCAGCTTTGTGGTAGGTCAAGCACCGTAAACTGGTTCACTTGCGAAAGAGCAGATATCGCTTTTACTCCCAGCTCTGCGCCGCTTGGCACTCCGCCGCGATCGTCTGCCGAAAGCACTCGCACTTTCTTCCACTCGGGTAGTGAATCGTTTAGTCTTCCCGAAAGAAGCTCGCCTTGGCCGGTAAGATCTGCCCAACGGTTTCCGGGCGTATCCACCCCCGAGTAATACATGTCTAGCCCTGCCGATTCAGGGCACATATCGATCAAAGCTACGCTACGCCCGAGATTCGCTAATTCGCGCGCGAGCCAAATACTCAATGTGGTACTGCCAACTCCACCTTGCGCACCCACAACTCCCACCACTTTTCCGCGTACGGTAGCTCCAACGGCAACCAACAGTTCAAGCACTTCTGCTGTATCGCGCTTAACGTCAAGCGGTACGCGCCCACTGCGAAAGTAGGGCACAAAATCAGGATCAAAATAGGCAATCACGCCATGCTCTACCTGTGGATCCTGGCTGAAATTGAGCACGCCGCGCACTCGCCGTGATACTGTAGCGCGCTCTACTTTGACGCCAGCAAGTTCAGCTAATCTTTGCACTTCAGTGAATGTGTTTTCGTCGGCGCCGAAGTAGGCCACCGATACAAGCTCTCGCACCTTACCCATTGCGCCATCTCTACCGGCGTATTGCGTATCGTCACCTTCGATCTCAGGCGGTGGGTATTTCGCGTTATTCCAGGTTCGCGTTTCGTGCGTCGTCATAGGCACAGCATCTCAGGCGCCAACCGCCTCCTCCAGTACCGCATACAAGATGTGGATAACCGATAATTCTCCACAGCCTAGGCATCAATCTTCTCCGCATTCACACCTTGCTTATCAGCACGCGACCACAATGGTTCTTGCCACATTTTTTCTTCTCTTCGCGCCACGCCAAGGAATGTGCCAGCGTTCGCGGTATTTGGCGATAGCGTTTTGTGCGGAAGTATCTTGTAAGGAGCCACTGTGTCTACACCAACTGATCCGTACAACTCTGGCAATGCGCACGGTTTTGATGACGACGACCTCCTCGCCCCGATCACGCCAGAGGGTGACGCCCCGGCAAACGGTGGCGCACCGACGTCAACCAACGAAACCTCCGAAACTGCTCACGATGACGCGAATGTATCGTATGGTACAGGCGAAGAACTCGCCTGGGATAGCGCTTTCACCGAGCAGCTCGCCGAATCGGCCGCCGAGGCTGCTGACGGCGATCCAATCGACCCTGGCGAAACCGCCACGGGTATCGAACACGCCAGCGATGCTTCCTCAGCAGATCCGTTTGCATCTGCGGCATACAACGATATTGACGGCGATGAATTGACCATCGGTTCTGAGGATCTCACATTCCCCGATACTTCAGATTCATCGGTGGATGCACGCAATACCTCAGCAGGTTCACCTTCAACGGCGAACGATGAAACCGTGCAGTTCGCCCCGGCAAACTCCTACGAGCATGCCAACCATAACCGCTTCACAAACGATGCGGGTTTCAACGAACTCCCACCCGAGGAACGTGAAAACGCAAGCCTTACGGACGTCGTCTCTGCTCATTCAGCAGATGAAGCCCCCTACGGCGCAACCGCCACCTACAGCACAAACTCGATGTCGCGTCCGGTTGAAGAGGGCGAATCCTTTGCCAGCGCATACTCGTCAACTGGCCAGCTTCCAGCGATTGACGCCGATCCCTACGCCGGCAATAGTTCCGATGCGCCAGCGGCCGTTGTACCTGCAGCACCACCCACGGCTTCGGTAGATTCGGCGCCACAGCATAGTGCGGCGGCGCCGAAAGATCTTCATTTTGAGGAAGTACCCGATAAGCCAAAGAGCCGCGTAGGAGCACATATCGGATCGATTTTCGCCACGCTCGTTTTGATCCCGCTTGCCTGGTATCTGATTTCAGACGCCGGCGTGCGGCTGAGCGTAGTGGACGGCAATCCGTGGCTCACCGGAAAGCCGAATTGGTTCGCGATTGTCGAGCTGTTCGGTGGTTTTGTGGCGCTCCTGCTACTGTGGCTGATGGCGAGGGCATCGTCTCTCGGGGCGCAGATTTTCGGTGCGATCCTTACGCTTGCTGGCTTAGTGGCTGTCTTCTCACCACTCACGGGCAACCGCGTTGTCAACATTGTGGATAACGAAATCGGATCCTTTAATGCCTTCACTAGCAGCGTGGTACACCATTTGAATCTTGATCTTGCCTCAGGGCGTATCGCCGTATTCGGCGTGATTATCTTCCTCACAGGATTCATGATTCACCTGGCACGCAAGAGTGCAGGGCGCCGCTCCGAAGCTCTCACGAAACGTGAACTGCTGGGCTAGTTCGCAGCATAAGCTTTCTTCTCTCCCCTAAGACGTCGGGGCGGAACGAACCGCTCCGACGTCTTATAACTTCTGGCGTACTCTATCGCCCACTTCCAATGCCGCTCGCGTCTTGTATTCCTCACGTCATGTTTCGCTCAACGTGCCGATGTGCAACGCAATGCTCGATTACGGCCTCACGTTCACATCCAGCCGCGCTTCGCATACGGCTATTTCGCTTCGCCAGTGGCCGTAAGGATCTCATACGATGGGCATAGGCTAGCAAGTGGGCACCTCGAGCACTCTGGGCCACGCGAATGGCAGATGGCACGGCCATGATCAATGATGCGAAGGCACGTGAGCGTCCAGATTTCTGGAGGAAGAATCTTGGCAATATCCATCTCAGCCTTTACCGGATCGGTTTCGCGCGTCCATCCCCAACGCCTTGCACTGCGCCCTACATGGGTATCTACGGTGATACCCGGGATCCCAAACGCCTGCCCAAGCACAACATTGGCCGTCTTTCGCCCCACCCCACGCAAGGTGATTAGCTCCTCCATCGTTGCTGGCACTACGCCGCCAAACTTTTCCACAAGGGAAGCTGATAGGCTCTGCACCGATTTTGCCTTCGCACGATAAAACCCAATCGGGTGAAGTATTCGCTCTATTTCAGCGCGCTCACCCTGAGCCATCGCATAAGCATCAGGATACATGCGGAATAGCTCCGGCGTCACCGTGTTTACACGGGCATCAAGCGTCTGCGCAGAAAGCACTGTGGCCACAAGGAGCTCGAAAGGATTACGAAAATCCAAGGAGGGCTTCGAGTTCGGATAAAGCTCTTCGAGGCGATCCGTGATCAGGCGAGCCTGCTCTTTTCGCGCACGCAGACTCCTAGGCCGAAAGGGCAGTTTTCGTTGCGGCATCAGCACTCCTTACGTCGATTTGATTGTATCGAATACAAGAGAATTGCCAGAATTTATGCCAAATGCTTTCAAGCGTGGCAAAATAAAGACTGGTATAGCCTAAATCACTAAAATGCTACAAGGAAGGGATTCGGATGGATTCCAATTTTCTCGCAAACGTAGAGCTTTTCAAAGGTTTGACGGACGAAGATCGTATTGCGCTTTCGAAGCTGATGGCTGAAACGCAGTTGAAGCGAGGTGAATCGCTTTTCCAGGAAGGCGATTCTGGTGATCGTCTCTACCTTGTTGCAGAAGGCAAGGTGAAGCTTTCACATACTGCAGACGACGGCCGCGAGAACCTGATCGCCGTACTTGGCCCAGGCGAGATCATCGGCGAGCTTTCTCTATTCGATCTTGAGCCGCGTTCATCGACGGTGACGGCGATTGCCCCCACCCGCCTGCTCGTCCTGTCGCACGCAGATATGCGCACGTTTATCGAGGAGCATCCGAAACTTGCCATGAGCATGTTGCGCAACCTCGCGTTGCGTTTGCGTAATACAAATCAGCAGATGGCTGATCTTGTATTCTCTGATGTGCCTGGCCGCGTTGCGAAAGCACTTCTCGATCTGGCTGAGCGCTTCGGCGAGCGCACACCCGAGGGAATCTATGTGGCCCATGACCTCACGCAAGAAGAACTTGCACATCTCGTTGGCGCATCACGTGAGACGGTGAATAAGTCACTGGCAGATTTCACGAGCCGTGGCTGGATCCGCCTTGAAGGCCGCGCAGTACTCCTCATCCAGGTGGGCCGCCTGCAGCGTCGGGCGCACTAAGCATAACTCGCGCTCAACGCAGCTTCAGGATTTTATACAACATGTGGCGGGAGCCGATCTGCATAACAGATCGGCTCCCAGCTTTTGCCTAGATCAGATGGCTCCCCCATCACCGTGCTTTACTTGGCATGTGATTGAGTATGCCGTGATCACACCTCGCGGGGCTCAGATCACGTTGGGCTTACCTGGTGATTGCTCACATAGCAAGCATCCACCCAGCACAAGGGCTTATTCATTCAACAATCACCGTAAGTTCGATTTCTACAGGCGCATCAAGTGGCAATACTGCAACTCCTACGGCCGAGCGTGTATGAGCTCCGGCGTCTCCAAAAATCTCCCCGAGCAATTCCGATGCCCCGTTCACTACTGCGGGTTGCCCGCTGAATCCTGGATCGCTTGCCACGAAACCCGTCACATGCGATATGCGGGCAATATGATCGATCCCGCCAGCCTCGCGAGCTGCAGCGGCAAGCGCATTCAGGATCGCAACTCGCGCCAAGTCTTTCGCCTGCTCTGGCGCAACGAAACCATCACCCTCGCCCACCTTGCCCGTAGCTGCAAGTTCGCCGTCTACAAAAGGTAGCTGGCCAGAAGTGCGGATTTCATTACCGATTCGTTGCGCGGGCACATACGCCGCAACGGGTGCCGCAACATCTGGAAGTTCAATGCCGAGCTCGGAAAGTCTTTCGTTCCACGGTGCCATCGCGAACCTCACTGTTCCTTCGGGCGCTTGAAGTAAGCCACAAGGTTTTGCCCGTCTGGCCCAGGAATCACAGTGACGAGCTCCCAGCCGTCAGCACCCCAGTTATCGAGAATCGCCTTAGTGTTGTGAATAAGCAACGGTGCAGTGATGTATTCCCACGTCGTCATATCAAATCCCTTTCATCAGCTAACTCTTTAATCCTAGCGTTAAAGGGATTATGCAGGGAGGTACAAGGCGCCCATGACGGTGCAGACCCAAGATAGCAAAATCATCGATTGGTGGAGCAATACACTATGTTCATCGTTCACTGCTCAGCGGTGCAGGAGTGATGCCGGGCATCTGAACGTATATATAGGTATCTACAAACGTATATAGGAACACTCAGCGAGCAGGGATTCGGGGAACCTTCCCTTCGCGCAGCTCCACCGCTAGAGGCTCATCTGAGTGAAGAATACGATCGAGCCAGTTGGTCTCATCCGGATACTTGCGGAGCAGTGCGCGGCGTTCACGTTCAGTGAGCCCACCCCACACCCCGAACACGCTGTGAGAGTTGAGGGCATCCGCCAAGCATTCGAGACGCACGGCACACGAGTAGCACACCTGCCTCACCTGGCGCTGCGCAGAGCCACGCACAAACAGAGAATCGGGATCCACATTCGAACATGCTGCCTGCACGGCCCACGTCTGATCCTCAAATACGAGCGACATGCTAACTCTCCCCTCTGTTGTGAATCCGCACGCACCTTCCAAAGAAGCTGCAGCCTGTACGCCGGTGCACAGACTGTATGCGATCCACCGCGTGTACCCATCAGGTAGTTATGGTGATGCCAATCACTGCTGCTAGTAAGAATTTAGCCAATATCACCTCGGATAACCAAATCGAGAGTGCGAATGCACCGATGCAAGCCCCTCGGATGGCGACATTGTGAGCAAAAACCAGTATTCTGAGCTTATGGCTATCGAACAGAATCCGAATCATGCGGAACGTCATCTCAAGCCCAAGCAACTGCTTGTGGCGCTCGGTGCCTTTTTCTTGCTCACGGTGCTTGGCGGCGCGGCCTTGGCAGCCACTGCGATTCCCGCCATTGCCGCAGCGGGAACTGCAACGAATGCGCTCACCCACCTTTTCGAGGATGTGCCTACTGATATTGACTTCACGCAGCCATCAGAACAATCCCGAATCGTCGCATCGGACGGCTCACTGATCGCCAATTTCTATGCGGAAAACCGTATCGTTGTGGATTCTGAATCTATCTCACCTCTTATTAAGGACGCCGCCGTCTCGATTGAGGACGAACGCTTCTACGAGCACAATGGCGTAGACGCCCAAGGTATTATCGGTGCAGCTATCAACAATGTGACCGGCGGCAACCTGGCCGGCGGATCGTCGATCACGCAACAGTATGTGAAGAACGCCCTGATCGAAGAAGGGCGCATCAATGACGACAACGTAGCCATCGCAAAAGCCACTGAAACCTCGCTGGCACGCAAATTGAACGAAGCGCGTTTTGCGATTGCACTTGAAAACAAACTCACCAAGGACGAAATCCTTACCGCCTATCTCAACATTGCCCAGTTTGGCCCATCACAGTGGGGCGTCGAATCGGCGTCTCGATACTTCTTCGGCGTCTCCGCTAAAGACGTCACCCTTCCCCAGGCAGCAATGCTAGCCGGCGTCACACAAGCGCCCGCGCGTTGGGATCCGGTGAAGAATCCAGAGGATGCGAAGATTCGCCGTGACGTGGTGCTTGGCAAGATGAAAGAGCTCGGCTACATCACGGCCGAGGACTACGATGCGGCTGTAAACACCTCAATTGAGGATATGCTCAATGTGACTCCCGCAAGCAACGGTTGCGAAATGGGTGGCAATGCTGCATTCTTCTGCGAAACCGTCGTGGCTGATCTGCTCAACTCCAATGCATGGGGCAAGGATCGGCAAGACCGCGTTAACCAGCTCTATCGCGGAGGGCTCACGATCGTCACCACACTAGATCGCACAAAACAAGACGCCGCTTATGACGCCGTGATTGGTGGCGTGCCAATCGATGACCAAAGCTCCGTAGAAGCATCGATTGCGTCTGTGGAACCAGGCACAGGCAAAGTGCTCGCCATGGTGCAAAACACCCGATATGGATCGCCAGAAGCGCTCAATGATCCAGATGCCACCAAGGTGAATTTGAATGTGGACACAACCCGCGGTGGCGGTTCAGGCTTCCAGGCTGGTTCAACCTTCAAAGTATTCACTCTTGTAGATTGGATTAAGCAAGGGCACAACCAGTGGGAGCGGCTTTCCACTTCACCTCGCACATTCCCACGCAATACGTGGACTATCTCTTGTGCTCCTGAGCTTGCTGATCAGTGGCCGCTCGGAAACTCTGGCGGTGTAAATCCTGGCATCCAGTCGGTACGCAATATCACCGCAAATTCCTACAACGTGGGTTACGCAAATATGGCAGCCCAGCTCGATCTGTGCGATATTTCAAAGACGGCGAGCGCGATGGGTGCCGAAAATGGCCAGATGGCTACCGCGGATCAAGCCGCAGAATTGGCACAGTTCGGCGCCGTTGAAGGCAGGCCACTGCCCTTCGTGCCGCGCCCGACATTCATTATCGGCACCGAGAATGTAACCCCGCTATCGATGGCGAATGCCTACGCTACCCTCGCAGCTGAAGGTATGAAGTGCGAGACGCATACGTTTACCGAAATTCAGTCAAGTAATGGGGACGTCATCGCAACTCAAGAGCCTGAATGTGATCGCGTGATCGATCGTGAAGTAGCTCTCGAAGTGACCGACGTCTTGCGCGCCGTCACCGCTCCTGGCGGTTCTGGCAGTGCGGGTGGCTTGGGTGACCGCCCGGTGGCTGGTAAGACGGGTACGACGGATGAATCCTGGCACGCATGGTTTGCCGGATTCGTGCCGCAAGTGTCTACTGCTGTGTGGATGGGGCATTCGGAAGGCAATATCCCGATGCGAAACGTCGTCATCAACGGGCAGTATTATCGCAATGTATTCGGCGGTACCGTGGTGGCGCCGATTTTCAGGAACTATATGTCTCGGGCTATGGACGGCGTGCCCGTAGAACAATTTGAGCGTTCGTCTATCCATGTGGAGCCACCACGCCCAGCACCTCGTCGAGAAGAACGCGATGATTCCGACGAGCAGCAAGAGCAACCAGCAGATACGGGCGAAGCTGACGATACCGAAGAGTAAATCGAAACAATGTGAGGATACACAGTTAGGATATATAGGACGTGCGCACTGCAGTTTCTCTAGCAGCATCGGCCTTTGCGGCTGGTGGCGCCGCCGTTGTGGGCGCAGCGATACAAGCAGAACGCTATGTGCTGCGCGAGCGCACTCTTCCAATGCCAGGCGTGCTACTGCCTGCCGCTGGCATACGCATTCTCCATCTTTCAGATATGCATCTGGCGCCACACAATAGGAGGCGGGCTCAATATATCGCTTCCCTTGAGCGGCTCAAACCTGATCTGGTTGTGCTCACTGGCGATTTCATCGCTTCCGATCGCGCTCTAGAGCTGCTTCACGAGGCTCTTTCGCCTTTGCGTGGCGTGCCCGGCGTATTCGTTTACGGGTCAAATGACTACTTCAAACCCGTGCTGAAAAATCCCCTACTTTATCTTGTACGTAATTCAAACGAGGGGAAATCCACTCGACGTGCAGCGCCACAACGCCTCAACACAGGCGAGCTAACTGCGATGCTTGAATCATTTGGATGGGTGAACCTCAACAACCGCAGCGCACACATTCGCGTTGCTGGAACGCCCGTAAGATTCGTTGGCGTGAATGATCCGCACGTGCATTACGACCGTTTTCCGCACGGTGAACTTTCATACAGCAGCGCCGCGCATTCGCGCCGTGACTCCGACGATGCGTCCGTTGGCGAGGCACAGGCACAGGCACAGGCACAGGCACAGGGGGAGGATCAACGCGGGGAGGATACTAACGCAACTCTCACAATCGGCGTCACTCACTCCCCTTATTCACGGATACTCGATGAAATGACGGCGGCGGGATGTAGTCTCGTATTTGCCGGTCACACCCACGGAGGCCAGGTGTGCCTTCCGGGTGCGAAGGCGCTCGTCACGAACTGCGATATGGATACTGCACATGTGGCGGGTTTGTTCGAGTGGCCAGTATCGGCTGGCTGGAGAGGTTCGCATAAGGCGCCAGTGTTCCGCCGCAATGCCGAGTTTTCAGAGCTTGCTCAGGCAGCGGGGTTCGCCACCCTGCCTCTGTTGCACACAGAGCGCCAAGGCGACTCCCCGCGCACCAGTTTGCCATCAGCGCGCCAATCGTCCACTCATAACGCATCATCTCGCGCGGCACACACGCACACGGCATGGGTGCAGATTTCAGCGGGTCTTGGCACATCCCCTTATGTGCCACTTCGCACGTTTTGCCCGCCTGAAGCAATCCTTCTGCACATTCTCTAGAATGCGCGCAATCCTCAATTATGCAGATCTACGCATACTCGGCTACTATTGATGCGTTAGCCGGAGCTTAGCCCGTGCTATTTCGGGGTGTGGCGCAGCTTGGTAGCGCGCTTCGTTCGGGACGAAGAGGCCGCAGGTTCAAATCCTGTCACCCCGACCACTGATTTTCAGCTGTGTTCTCAAGGCTGGTTGCCTCGTTCCTTTATCGCATCCCATCTTCCAGGGTGCGCCTTCCCTGTGATGCATGAGCCCATTTTACGCGCCCACTGAGCAATTCACACGTATCGAGGACGGCGCCCCTAACCCTTTCCTTTATTCGCATCCCGCACTATTCCTTTACACACCTCCACTGTGCAAGCGTGCTGGGCGATGCATGCTTCTCACCGCGCATCGCCACTCCCAGCATTCTTTGAGATACGTAGATACAATGAAACTGTTGCCGTGCTGCTATCGATCCCAGCAGCACGGCGCTTTATCATGAGCAGCACGAGAAGGAGACGCTGTGCGTGATACGCCTACCGCGACTACCGCGAGCAACGCCGGCCTTTCAAGCACCGAAGCCGCACAGCTTCACCGTGAAGGAAAAGGGAACCACATTCCGCCCGCCACCGGAAAAACCGTAGCAGACATTGTGCGGAGCAACGTCTTTACCCGCATCAACGCTATCCTCGGCATACTTCTTATCGCAGTGCTTTCCACAGGGTCATGGATCAACAGCGCGTTCGGTCTGCTCATCACCATCAACTCTGCTATCGGAATCGTGCAGGAGCTGCGTGCGAAACACACCCTCGATTCTCTTTCGCTGATCGGTTCGGAGCATCCGGTAGTGCGCCGAGACGGCATCGCACAGGCCATGGAGCAAACGGATATTGTGCTAGGCGATATTATTGAGCTTCGCTCAGGCAATCAGATTGTGGTAGACGGCGATATCTGCGAAGCTGAGTATCTTCTTGTGAATGAGTCGATGCTCACCGGCGAATCTGATCCAGTGCCTAAGCAGCCTGGGGATCGCGTGCTTTCAGGATCTTACGTTTTAGCGGGCGTTGGCGCATATCGAGTGACGGCGGTGGGTAGCGAATCCTATGCCGCGCGGATCGCTGCTCAGGCGAGTGAATATACGCTCAAAAAGTCGCGGCTTCAGCATTCGATTGACGCGATCCTCCGCTACGTCACATGGGTGTTGATTCCAGTTGCGATTGCCACCATATGGCTGCAATGGAATGAGCCAGATACCACCTGGCAGTCCACAATCCTAGCCATCACGGGTGCACTTGTACCGATGGTGCCCGAGGGTCTTGTACTAATTACCTCCACGGCTTTTGCACTAGGTGTGATACGCCTCGGGAAGCAAAATGTACTTGTACAAGAACTCCCCGCGATTGAGGGGCTTGCCCGTGTAGATGTGTTGTGCGCCGATAAGACGGGCACCCTCACTGAGAACGCTCTCGATTTTCTGGGGTTCATCCCGGCTGACGGCTTCCGCGAGGACGCTCTCGAACCACAAGCGGAGTTACGAGCTGGAATCCCACCGGCCGCGCTCGATGCGATTCCAGCATCTGAGGTGCACGTAGAGGCGGGAGAGTATCTTGTTGCTTTGAAGGCTTTCGCCTCTGCCGATCCGGATCCGAATCCCACTCTCGAAGCGATCCGCACAAGTGAACTCTTGGAACGTCGTCTTCAATCAACACAAGAGCAGTGGCACGCTCAGGCACGCCAGCCATTCAACTCAGCTCATAAGTGGTCTGCCGTGCGGTTTTCTGCCCAAGGCACGTGGGTACTTGGAGCACCCGAAGTTCTCGCTGCTGGGGCTGCTCCGAAGCATGAACCGATTGCCAATCAGCTTATTCAACGTGCAGACGAGCTTGCAGCTCGCGGCCTACGTACCCTCATGTTCGCACGTGCTCACAATTCACTTCTGGGGGATACGCCGGTTACCGCCGAGCATACTGCTCATACGCAACCACCTGCCCTGTATGGAATCGAACCTGTAGGTCTGGTGGTATTCGGGCAAAAGATCCGCGAATCTGTGGCAGATACAATTGCATACTTTGACGAACAGAACGTAGCAGTGAAGATTATTTCAGGCGATTCTGCCCGAGCAGTCGCCGCGATCACGGAACAAGTCGGCGTTCGTGTGCATCATTCGATCGACGTCCGGCAACTAGACGACGATGAGCTTGCTCAAAAGGTACTCACTGCGGACGTTTTTGGCCGAGTACGGCCAGAGCAAAAGCAAGCAATGGTACACGCTTTGCAGCGCGCCGGCCATACGGTAGCGATGACGGGTGACGGCGTGAACGATGTTTTAGCGTTAAAGGACGCCGATCTTGGGATAGCTATGGGCTCAGGCGCTCCAGCCTCCCGCGCCGTCTCAAAAATCGTACTGCTTGATGATTCTTTTGCTACTTTGCCGCACGTTGTGGCTGAAGGACGCCGCGTGATCGGCAATATCGAACGGGTAGCAAACCTTTTTTTAACCAAGACAATGTATTCGGCCGTGATTGCTGTACTCGTGATTCTCGCTGCTGTTCCTTTTCCCTTTCAGCCGATACACGTCACCATTACGGGATGGTTCACTATCGGGATTCCTGCCTTCGTGCTCTCGCTGCCGCGCAACGATTCACGTGCACGTGATGGGTTTGTACGGCGCGTAGTGATTTTCGCTTTGCCTGCGGGGGCAATCGTGGGAGCGTCGTCTTTTGTCACATACTTGTGGGCAAGCAACTTTTCGGTGCCAGACGTACATGTACAGCAATCCACCGCTGCGCTTCTAGCGTTGATCATTCCTTCCGTGTGGGTGCTTGCCGTTGTGGCACGGCCATGGAATGGATGGAAACTGGCGTTATTCTTGCTTCCGCTTACGGGCTACTCGTTGATATTCCTGCTCCCTTTTGCTCAACGGCTCTTCTTGCTTGATTCGTCTAATGCGATGATGATGTGGAAAGGCACTCTCGTAGGGTTGATCGCTGCCGCGTTGATTGAGGGGTTGTGGTGGATTGTGCGCAAGGAAACGCACGGTAATGCTCGAATCTGGCACTCCCAGAGTTTTCCCATATTAAGTGCCAAGGAAATCCAGAAACGATTGCCATAATGAATTCGACGACGCAGATCGTAAACGGTTTGTTTCATCCTTGTTGTTTCGTGTTTGAGTTGATAAATGAATAGTGCAATATCGGTTTGTGGAAGTAGTGCCTCCATCATTGTTCTCCGATATTGCTTTCCCCAAGAGGCGGGTGGCCAGATGCGTGGATGGCCGCCCGCCTCGTCCAATCTACGAAACACTGCACACTGGATCGCTGGGCTAGGCTTGATGATTACGGATGACGGTGATGCCGAATTCCCAAGAGTCAGAGTTCCGCATAATCGCGATGACTTTCACCAGCTACTGGATGTTACCCCTCCCTTTTGGAATCTAGACCGTCGACCATGCTGCTCGGCCGGGCTGCCAATTCTTGGCGGGGGGTTTGCAGCTAGATCTCTTGTGTCGTAGCGAATAAAGAAATACCAAATGAGCTCCGTGCGACGGTTTTAAATGTTGCGAGCATGCTCGCAAACGCTATAGACATCATGCTCAATCCTGTCGGCTGGGGTGCGGGACAATACCCAGTACTGACCGTTGGCGGAATTGCCATTGTGCTCTTTGTTGTCATGCTCACCTGGATTCCAATCACAAACCGCTGCGCCATCGAAGCGCCATCCGAAGAATAGCTGCGCGGCTATTTCGTTGCACTACAATAACCACATGCGTAGTTCTCAGGATTTAGCTCGGCTGCTCACTTCGATTGATGGGAGCGGTTATTCGAGCTACCGCCAGATTGTGGGCAACTACGAGCTCACAGACTCCCGTTTCCCAACGCCGCCCGTCCTGATCATCGACCGCACCCAAGTAGACCCGTACGCCCCGCCGTCACGAGTACGGCTCTTCATCCCCGCCCAGGCATCGCGCTTTCCACAACAGCTGATCAACGATCGTCTCGGCCGCATCGCAGTAGGAGATTTCCTCACCCGCGCCTTCGAGCATGCAGCCCGCTCTTCGCGTGATATTCGCATCGCGCACCCCGGGCAGGAAATCTTGGAGCGTACGTCTGTGATTGTAGACGACGAGGGGGTTGAGGCGCGTTTTACCGTGCGTCTTCCTGCGGCTGGTAGGCGTATACGAGCGCGTGAGGCGCGCAGCATCTTCCTTGACGATCTTCCAGATATCGCAGCTCACTCACTGATATATTCTGCGATTGACGCAGGTCAGCTCGAACGCCAGGTGAACTACATGCGCGACCGCTCTGCGCTTCTCAACGCAATGCACCGCAACAACACGGTGGCTTTCATCGCTAACGGCTCAATACTCCCGCGCGAATCAGGTGATTCAGACAAGCCGCTCACCCGCGGCGCCATGCCTTTCGAGGCACCCTCGCAACTGCGATGGGAATACGAATCTGCACATAACGGCGCGCTCCAAGGCATGGCCATTCCCGCAGGTATCACAGTGATTGTAGGCGGGGGTTTTCACGGAAAATCCACCCTTCTTCGCGCGATACAGCGTGGCGTATATCCACATGTTTTTGGTGACGGGCGAGAATGGGCTGTTACTGTTGATGACGCTGTAGCTGTACGCGCCGAAGATGGACGCTCTGTAGCGAACACAGATATTTCACCCTTTATCAACTCCCTGCCTTCTGGCAAACCTACAGATTCTTTCTCCACTACCAATGCTTCAGGTTCCACTTCACAAGCCGCTAACGTGATGGAAGCTTTAGAAGCGGGAGCACGCGTGCTCATTATCGACGAAGATACTTCAGCCACGAACTTCATGATCAGGGATGCAGTAATGCGTGAGCTCATCCCTACCGGCGATGAACCTATCACCCCACTGATCGATAGAATCGTAGAGCTTCGCGATACCCACGGCATATCAACGATCATCGTAGCTGGCGGCTCAAGCGCCTTCCTCAAGGTGGCAGACACAGTGATTTCGATGAAATCTTACGAACCTCAGGACGTAACGCAGCAGGCACACGCGCTTGTGCGGCGTCACGCTGAAGGGGGCACCAGCACAGACGTCGAAGCTGTGCGCCGAGACGCGTTTTATGCCGCCTTACACCATCCACGGATTATTGTGCCAGCTTCGATGCGACCACACGATAAGAAGAGACCCGCGAAAGCAGCAGGCCTCACTGAAATTCGTTTCGGGCAGGCATCTGTGGATCTGAGCGCACTCGAGCAGCTTGTAGATCCTGCTCAAACCGCAGCGATCGCAGAGGCGCTTGAATGTATTGCAAGCGAAGCAGATGGGAAATCTACCATGCGCGAGCTGGTTGATGAGATTCTGCGTTGGATAGACGACGGCGGGCTGGATGCTCTCGCAGCGCGCGGACACTATCCAGGCACGCTTGCTCGGCCACGGCGTCACGAGATCATGGCCACCCTAAATCGCATGCGCTCCATCGAAATCGCCTAGCAGCAACTCTAGAACCTTACCTTCTGCGGCCGTGGCATACCTCGTGCTGGAAAAGAGGTTGCGTGGGAACCAACGTCATCTGGCACAAACCCTAGGCTCATCTAGCAAGCTGTGAGATACGCCCCTTCGTCAGCCCAAGAAGACGGCCAATGTCTGCCATCGTTAGGCCTCGAGAGCGTAAGTCTCTCACAGCTTTCTGTTGGGTTTCGCGTGCATTGATGGCAGCTTCGTCCGCTGCTAATCGTGCTTTTTCAACAGCTTCTGCTGCTTCCCCTGCTTCCCCAACCACCTTGATCACAATCTGCGCTGTAGCCAACGCTGGTTGGGCATATTCTTGTGCGTAAAGCTCAAGAAGGTCACGCGCCATCTCCTCGGCTTCTTTCAAAGTGCGCCCCTGTGTATGGCGCAACTTGCCTTCAATAGGTATCGAGAGTGCCCACCATTTTCCAGATCTTTCCGCCTGCACTTCTACTTGTTGAACCATTCTTGCACCTCCTCAAGGATACCTTTGGCCGTCAGTTCGTTGATTTCTTTGTGCCGTGGAACGGGAACGTAATTGTCTCCGATAAAGCATTTTGTGTGCCTACCCCCTTCTTGTTCACGCTAGGGTAGGCGTTGGCTCTCGCTAGATGTTTCAGGGCTTTGATAAGCTCCTTCCGTTTCATAGATAGAGTATAGGAGCGTTAAACAGGCGTGTAAAGCCATACTAAACTCTTAAGCACGGAGTCTCGGGGAGGGATTGATAGTGTTCTTATAACGCAGTAGCAGATGAACGGATGCTCTACCAATGATGGAGATATGGGCTGCCCGATAGTACTTATGACGACGTCCCTCATTGGCCGAATAGGACGAGTCCGGCAACCAGTTTTCGCCTTCTTGGCTCTGGCCTACCCCTGGGCAGATAACCAAAACGCTGGTAAGAACTTTTCGTTGCTATACCAGCGTTTGAGATGGCGGTGACGGTGGGATTTGAACCCACGGTACGGGGTTACCGTACACAGCATTTCGAGTGCTGCACCTTCGGCCGCTCGGACACGTCACCTTACCGAACAATAATAGCTACTGAGGAAGATATTCACCAACTCGGTATTTCTTACGGCCAATATGCCCTTCGAAAGAGCTAGCGGCATCGCAATATATTCGTGCCGGAAGGAGTTGCCTGGCGTACGCCGTTGAGCGTCAACTAGCGCAACCGGGATGCAAACCACGCCCGCAGCTGTTCGCTTGTCTCGTGCTCAAGCACGCCTGCCACAACCTCTACGCGGTGAGGTAGGCGCGCGTCACGTAGTACATCACGCACCGAGCCAGCAGCACCAGCTTTTTCATCCCATGCTCCAAAAACTACCCGCGAAATCCTGGCATTGAGGATTGCACCGGCACACATCGTGCATGGCTCTAATGTAACCACAAGCGTGCATCCGGCGAGATTCCAGGTGACCAGTGCATGGGCGGCGGCTCGCAGTGCATTGATTTCTGCATGCCCGGCGGGATCGCCGTACCGCTCGCGCGTATTGGCTCCCTCGCCAATCACCGTACCATCGGGGTCGACTACGAGCGCACCTACCGGCACATCGCCGAATGCGCCAGCCTCTGAGGCAAGCCCCATCGACTGGCGCATCCACTGCGTCTCTTGATCAAACATAATCACTTTGCTTTGTTCGCGTCATGGCTCTGCCGGGCATCGCCACTCTCGCAAACTCCACAACCTTGTTTAGATGAAGTACATGAAGCCCGTGATCACCAAGATGTTCACGAAATCGATAAACATACCACCCACAATTGGGAGCACGAAGAACGCCGTCTTTGATGGGAGGTACTTGTCTACGATCGATTCCATGTTCGCAACGCCGTTTGGCGTAGCGCCCATACCGAAGCCGCAATGGCCGGAGGTCAACACTGCAGCATCGTAGGTGCTGCCCATTACTTTGAATGTAACGAAGCGTGCATACACAAACATCAAGACGAGCTGCGCACCAAGCAGCACAGCCATCGGCACGGCAAGATCGGCTAGCTCCCACAAGCGTACGCTCATCAACGCCATGGCGAGGAAGAGGTTCAAGCCTACGTTACCCACGATCTCGATTTCTTCAGATGGTACAGTCCACTTACCGCCGTCTTTCTTCAAGTTAGCGTCCGATATAGCACGCGCAAGAATACCGAAGAGCATCGGGCCAAGATATGCAGGGAACTGTGCCATCGTGGTGAGGTTGGAAACGAACAGATTGAGCAGATCGGTCACATACGATCCAAGGAACATGGCGATAAGCATCACGAGGAAGGCTCGCAGAATACGGTCACTCGACAGCATACGCTGAGCCTGTGCCAGCAAGGATTCATCGAGTTCGTCGCCAACTTCGGCTTTGTCGCGCTTATGGAGAAGATCTTTCTTCTGAATCAGATGGTTGGCCAGCGGGCCACCCATCAAAGAGCCGGCCACTAAGCCGAATGTGGCGGCCGTATATGCTACGGCTTCTGCGCCCTTGAAACCGGCAGCTTCAACGAGTGGTGCGATACCGCCGGAGGTGCCGTGGCCGCCGGTCATCGGCGTAGAGCCCGTCATCAGCGCAATGCCTTTGCTCACCCCGAGCACATCAGCAAGGAGGAACGGTATGAGGTTTTGGAACACACAGAGCACAGCTGCCACGATCAAGAATTTCGCAACCTTCGGGCCGGCCGCTTTCAAAATGCGTGGGCTCGCACCAAAACCGATGGAGGTGAAGAAGATGATCATAAAGAAGGTTTGAAGCGTGGTATCGAATTGGATATCTACGATTTCAAAGATGTGCAAGAACAAGTTGATGATTGCGAACAGAAAGCCGCCAATCACAGCCGAGGGGATCGCGAACCGTTCAAAGAAGTATACGTTGCGGCGCAACCAACGCCCGATCACAAGCAGCAGCACCGCAAAACCGATGCTCTGCACCATAGAGAATTCAATTACAGGCAAATCTGCATTCCTTTCAATTGAAGGGATACTACATCTCAATTGATCGGGAAGCACGCGGACGCAAAGCATGAGTGTAATCGCCGTGCAGTGAGTGCCTCCTACTCAGTGCCCTCATCTCCATCGAAAGGAAAGCTGAGCTAGTCAAATACTAGCCGTGAATCACATCAGCGCAAAACCAAGAGGTTATTTGGAATGTATCTAAATAACCCTGATAGCCTTAGGCATTCATCGCGCCGGCGATGATATGGCTAGCGCCCAAGGTCTTGAGCCTCATCCAAAGCCTTCGCGAGCATATCTGCAAATACCGGCACACCCTCAGGATTCGGATGTGTGCCATCAGCATAAAGCACAGCTGGATTCGCGTCAGCTAAGGCGCCCCAGTCTGCCACCACGATGCGATCAGAGTGCAAGCGAGCCGCCTCGCCAATCGCCGCATTCGAATCTGCTATCCACGTCGTACGTGCATTCCCATGCCCCGTAATGAGCACGAGCACACGATCTTCACCGATCTGATCGAGCCACTCCTCAATTACGTCACGCCCAAGGGCGCTGTTATTCGCCGCACCGATCACCACATAATGGCCGAGCTGCTCTTGGCTCTTGTAGGTATCAATGAGCCCAGCAATCGGTATATATGATCTGCTCACTTCGCCATCTACCACTACACCAGGCCATCTATTCTCCACTTCAGGCTGCACTGCCAGCACCACGGAATCCCCAATCATCGTGATGTTTTCTCCACTCACCGGCACCTGGTGTTGTTGCGCAGCTTGCTCGCCGATGGATGACGCCGCTGCCTCGCTTTCGCCGGTAGGAGGCTCGCCTTGGCCGTCAGCCTGCGCCACGCCGTCTTCTCCTGCCTTAGGCGTTGAACCACCAGTAGCACCCTCAGCACCTCGGGGCGCTGAATTACTGTGAGCGGAAAGTGCCTGCTCGACGTCTGTGCTAGAAGGCGCGAGCAGTAACGCGATCACCAGGCCGACCGTCAAGGTAACTCCCACGCAGATTCCTACGATGTGTTTGCGCCATTCCTTAAACCATGCTCTCAGTGTTACCCACACACCCTTATATCGCATCGGATTCTCGATATATCGATAGCTCCATGCGGCACACGCGATAGATGCCGCCCCTACCGTAAGCGTGCCAATCCACAGTGGCGCATTCGGCACCAGCGCCCACCACATCACCAGGATTGGCCAATGCCACAAATACACGCCGTATGAGCGCTCTCCAAGCCACGCTAGCGCGCGGGTATCGAGCAGAACTCTCAAACCAGTGGCTAGGCTTAGGCCTGTTTGGTAGCTGGCCGTCATCATATTGATTACCCATGCCGAACACAGCACCACTACCAAGGTGAGCCACGGATAGGTTGCCTGCCAATCGTCGCGCATCCAGAAGAACGAGCCGAGCACGAACACCAGCGCCAGCCACCCGAGGAACCCGAAGAAGTTGTTGCGAAAGAAGTCCTTTCCGTAACGCTTCGGAGAAAGCGCGTCTGCGTGATACATCGCGAGCGCTGCGCCGAGCATAATGCCGAAGGAATGCGAATCCGTGCCCATGTATGCGCGCGTAAAGTCACTTTGCCCGTGGCTGAACAACACCATAAGGATAATAGACGCCGCAGCCAAAGCGAGCGGAACGCACACCGCCCAGCGTGGGAGGGGCTCGCTAGCGGCGATGTGCCCCTCCGCACCTTGCTTACTCGTATCTTGCATGCGACGATCTGAGCCATGCTCGCGGGAGCGCGACCGATCGGAGCTAGATCCTTGCGAGCGAGCCGTGTGCGCGCTAACCACACGTGAGGCCAGCGGATATAAACGCCGCTGATGCGATCGCGCAACCCATGCCAGTGCGATCAAGATCAGCGGCCACACCACATAGAATTGCTGCTCTACGGCGAGGGTCCACATATTCGTGAATATTCGCGGGTATGCATGATCGAAATAGGAATTATCTGAGGCGATTTCCACCCAGTTGTATGTGAATGTGAGGGCGCCAAGCACTTGGCTTCGCAGGCGGGCAATGATGTTGAGGTCAATCAGCGCAGCTATCGGAGCCGTCACGATCACCACGGTAGCAACCGCCGGGAATAGCCTACGCCACCTGCGCACCCAGAACCGCCATAGCCGCACTTTGCCGCGCTCACGTATATCCTTGATCAGTAGCGAGGTGATGAGGAAACCCGAAAGCACGAAGAATACGTCTACTCCGAGGAATCCGCCAGGCATCACAGTTGGCCAGGTGTGATACATGAGCACCGCGATGCAGGCGAGGGCTCGTAAGCCATCTAGACCGCCAAGCCGATACCCTGACGCGCGCCGCGCGGCCGATTCGCGCTCACGCGATGCCGATAACTGCCGTGTCCGCAGCGTAGATCCGTGCCCTTTCGATTCGCTGGGCTCCGGCTGCGCGTATCTCACCTCTGCCAAACTCACACGTAATAACATAGCCGATGCGATTGGCATGTGAGCTCGCGGCGCTACGTCTGTGTTGCAAGATACTCGCGCACTTCAGCTATGCTAGGCTGGCCTGGCGCGGAGCGTTCTCCTACTGTGGCGAAGGTAGCAATTGAGCCATGTTTCCAGCCGTCGAAGCGTGAACGCACTCCTGCCTCACCCATAGCGATCGCGATGATTGGGCGCTTGTGGCGTGAAGCGATTCGATCACATACGGCGAATAGTGAGGTGACGTCGTCATCCGAATGCGCTGTAACGGCGAGCTTCGCTATGGTGCCCGGGATTTCAAACATGTCGGTAAACATGATGTACAGAACTTCCGGATCGGGAGTCTCTATCCAATCATGATGAGAAATGACGACGGTAAATCCCTGCTCTTGTGCACGTTCGGCCAGCGCTTGAGCACCGTCAAACCAATACTCGATATCGAGCCCAATGCGATCAGCAGGAGCATCCACCTGCATAAGCGCATCTAGCACCTCGGCAATAAGAAGCCGATAGCGCCCAGGGGTGATTCGAGCTTCGCCACCCTGCTCGGCTGTGCGTACCGTCAGAAGTATCGGGATCGACGTCTGGGAGAGGATGTCTTGTACGATCTCGCGGGTGAGGGACGCGAGCGAAAGGCTGTTGTGAGCGTCGAGGAGGAAATCGATCCGCCACTCTACAATATCTGCACCGGCACGCTCAGCAGCGCAGGCTTGTTCAGCGATCATTTGCGCCGTCGTACCCACGAGGGGAGCAATGATCGCAGGCCCTGCGCCTTCGTGTGCAAAGATCATATTCGCTCCTTTACGTCGTACATACATTCTACGCTGGCATTACTTTGTGATCTAGAGCAAGCGTTAAGCAACAGGGAAAACACTGGGCTGATTCGATATGTGTGTGGTGCCATACGCATGTAGTGCATTATGATTCGAATAGATGAGATGGAGTTCATATATGCTGTGAGCTCCGCAGTTCGTACACACGCTACACAGACTTGTTCAAGGCTGTTCCACGAAGGGCTTCAATGGCATACGGCAACCTGGAAGATCTTATCTTCCCTGAATCCTCGGGCGATCCTCAAGCCCCTACAAAGGTGTTTTCGACGCAAGACGGCGATGCCACAAGCAACGCCGTCAATGCTACGGCCGATGCGCCCGCCCGAACGCTAGCAGGGGCTACCGACGCCCCCGACGCTCTCTCTGATCCTCAACGCAAGAAGCTTTTCATTGCAGCGGTGGTAGGCGTGGCTGTGGCGCTCGTGCTGCTCGTGGTGTTTATCGGCGCGGTTATTGCAAACAATCGCGATATTGCTGAGTCTACAAGCAAACCGCGAACCACCACTGAAGAACCTGAAACCCCCGAAGTACCACAGCCTGAGGCAACACCCGAAGAAGAGGCGACGCACGAGGAGGATCCAACGGCTGAGCCGCTTCGTGAGCTTCGTGCGAACGTAGCGAATTGCTCAGATGTAGATTCTGTAATCGCATCGCTGGCGAAATACACTACCGCAGTGAGCGACGCTGGGGACTGGACGGATCAAGCCTCAAACGACGTCTCGACCTCACTTGAATCAGTGGGTACCAACTGCTCAGCATCTTTCGCGGTGGAACTCTACCGCAGTGTACAAAGCCAGACCTTCCCAGACGCGATTTCCGATCACGTAAAATCAGGCACCTGGATACCGCGGGCAGCCCCCGCGCCCAGCGGTGCGAGCGAGATGGCATCTTTTCGGGCACCGTCAGATAACATCGGATGCGATTTGTCGAACCCGAACGGCGTCACATGCACAATCTATCGATATTCCTTTACTCCTCCACAAGGATGCGAGCTGACGACGTCTGACGCCGGCGACGGCTTAGGCCCGCTCTTTGACACTCCAGTGGACGGCTATCTCTCCATTGACGGCTCGGGATCCATTGGATGCAGCAGCGCAGAGGTAGCTAGCGCCAATGTGCTCGGCTACGGCAGTAGTGCAACGAACGGATTCTTCGCATGCCGAATGGACGAAAGCGGCGTCACCTGCTGGAATACCATCACGGGCTCCACGTTCACGCTCGCACGCGAATCTGCAGGGATTCAGTGACCTTTTGCACAAACCCGTGGCAGCCAGAAATGATGAGCACGAGCGGGCACCAATGAATCGAGCTCTTCGCCTAATCCGTTTCCGTACGGCTACGGAACTCGGCTAGAGCGCGAAGGAGACGAAGCTGCGCCTCAGGCTCACCGATCGTCACTCGTACACCTTCTGCTTCGAAAGGCCGCACGATAATCCCGTGCTCCAGGCAAATCTGCGCAAATAGGCTAGAGTGAACACCGAAATTGAACCATACGAAATTGCCTTGCGGGGTGGGAATCTCCCAGCCCAGGGCATGAAGAGCGTTTTGCAGGTTCGTGCGCTCGCGTTTAATGATCGATACGCGGCGTTCAACCTCGCTGCGTGATTGCAGCGCGCTGCGAGCAGCCACTTGTGCTAATGCATTCACCTCAAAAGGCGTAGCTGCCTTGCGGATAGTAGCGATAACATCCTCGCTCGCAATCATGTAGCCACAGCGAATGCCGGCAAGAGAATAGGCCTTAGAAAACGTGCGCAGATCGATCAGGTTAGGAAATTGCTCGGTGAGCTCAATGCCGCGCACCGGATCATCCATCTCCACGAAATCCACATAGGCTTCATCGAGAAGCACAGGGATATTGCCCGGCACGCGAGCGATGAAATCACGCACTTCACTGTGCGTGAGCGCTGCCGAAGTTGGATTGTTCGGAGTACATATTAAAACAGCACGCGTGCGGGGCGTGATTGCACCAAGCATCGCACGCAGATCATTGTTGCCATCGGCTCTTAGGGCGACAGGCTTAGCCACTGCACCCGCAAGCTGAATCGTGATCGGATATGCTTCGAATGAACGCCACGGCATGATCACTTCACTGCCCTGCGTACAGACGGCGCTCAGTATCTTCTCGATCGCCGCCACCGATCCATTCGAGACGGCGATCCGCTGTGGGCTGACCGAATGGAAGTGCGCAATTTCTTCGATGGGGCAAGCTGCCGAAGCGTCCGGATACACATTGAGGCCGCCTAGAGCGCCCGCGAGCGCAGCCTGCACCTGCGCAAGTGTGGGAAAAGGCATTTCGTTTGATGCTACTTTGATGATCTGCGGATCGGAGCTGTTCTTGCCAGCGCCGTATGTGGGCAGTGAGTTGATCTCGGGGCGGAAGAATTGTTCGGCATCGCTCATGCTCTTATCATGCCACCACATATTCGCCTGCTCAATGAGCGAGAATAATCTACTTGTATTGTGGACTCCTCCACGTGGCTCGTATCGCCGTGGAAGAATGAAGCCATGCATAATCTCGCAGATATTCAGCCACCCATTGCTCTAGGCCCACTCGATGGCCGCTATCACAGCGTCACCGCACCACTGGTGAATTATCTTTCCGAAGCTGCTTTGAACCGTGCCCGTATCACGGTAGAAGTTGAGTGGCTTGTGTTTTTGCTTGATCGAGGTGTGCTCGCTGGAGCGCCTTCATTGAGCGACGCCGAAGTGAAGTATTTGCGTTCGGTACCTGAGAATTTTGGCGCGCAAGACGTTGCAGAGTTGGCACAGATCGAAGCCGAGACGAAGCATGACGTCAAAGCAGTTGAATACTATCTCAAACGCCGTCTCGACTCTGCACCTAACGCCCAAGTGGACGGCACGGCACTTGGCGAGCAAACCGCACTAACGCAGCTTCACGAGATTGTGCACATCTTGTGCACATCTGAAGATATTAACAATCTTGCCTATGCTCTCATGGTACGAGACGCCGTATACGATGTGTGGCTTCCCTCCGCTCGAGCCTTCGTGGATCAACTCAAAGAGCTCGCCACCGAGCACGCTGATCAGCCGATGCTTTCACATACGCATGGGCAGACGGCGACTCCTACGACGCTCGGTAAAGAGATCGCCGTCTTCGCGCATCGGCTCACGCGCCAACTGCGAGCGGTTGAACGCGCCGAGTATCTCGGAAAAATCAATGGAGCCACCGGCACGTATGGTGCTCATACCGCTGCCGTACCTGGCGCGGATTGGATTACCCTCTCTCACGATTTCGTGGAAGGCCTGGGGCTCACGTGGAATCCATTGACGACGCAGATCGAATCACATGACTGGATGGCCGAGCTCTTTAACGCCGTGGCTCGCTTTAATCGCATCGCGCACAATCTGGCGACGGATTTTTGGACGTACATTTCCATGGGATACTTCCATCAAAACCTCGCCGCGCAAGGCAGCACGGGAAGCTCAACAATGCCACACAAAGTGAATCCGATTCGTTTTGAAAACGCTGAGGCGAATTTGGAAATGTCGTGCGCGGTGCTTGATACGCTCAGTGCCACGCTCATTACCTCTCGTATGCAGCGCGATCTTACAGATTCCACTACGCAGCGCAATATTGGCGTAGCCTTCGGCCATTCACTTCTTGCTTTGGCTAATCTGCGGCGCGGAGTGGCTGGGCTGGATGTAAACAAGGAACGTCTCGCCGAGGATCTCGACAACGCGTGGGAGGTGCTCGGTGAGCCAATCCAACAGGCGATGCGAGCCGCTTCTATTGCCGGAGCTACGGGCATGGCGAATCCTTATGAGCGCCTTAAGGAACTCACGCGAGGGCATCGCGTGAGCGCGAGCGATATGCAAGATTTCATTCGTTCCCTCGGAATGCCTGGCGAGCTCGAAGTACGCCTGCTGGAGCTGAGCCCTGCTAGCTATACGGGTTTGGCGAGCCAGCTCGTGCAGTTTATAGAGGAGTGACGTTTGTAGAGGAGCGACGTTGGCCGGAGGGTGGGCCCGCACGCCGTGTTCGCCCTCCCCTTGCGTCGTGCGTATCTGCGAAGTGGCAGCCGTGACACGCGCTTGGAGCAGCACATAAGGCGTGTGTGACGTATCGCTAATTGTGTGTTTTGCGCCGGCACCTTGGAAATGCTCAGGAAAAGCCGGTAGCTTAAGCGTATGCTTACGATTCCAACTGCCGTGCTTGATATTGCCCAGGCTACGGCTTCAAGCGGTGATGCACTTACCGGCTTTGCGGGATGGGCAGTGAAAGTAATGGAGACGCTCGGCGGGCTCGGTATTGCGCTGCTCGTTGCTCTAGAGAATCTTTTCCCGCCGATCCCTTCTGAGATTATTCTGCCGCTCGCCGGTTTTACTGCGTCTCAAGGGCAATCATTTTCGGTAGTTGGTGCGATTATCTGGGCAACAGCGGGCTCGCTTATTGGCGCGTTGGCGCTCTATGGCATCGCGCGCATATTCGGGCGTGAACGCACGCGCAAGTATATGGCGATGCTGCCACTGTTCGATATTTCAGACGTAGATAAGACCGAGGCTTTTTTCGATAAGCACAATCGCTCTACCGTGTTTTTCGGGCGCATGATTCCGATTTTTCGCTCACTGATCTCTTTGCCTGCCGGCGTGATCAAAATGAACCTGTGGGTGTTTATCGCTTTTACCACTGTAGGTTCGGCGATGTGGAATACGGCGCTCGTAATCGGCGGCTACGTACTGGGCGAGAACTGGCATATTGTTGAAAACAACGTTGGTGTTTTCTCTAAAGTCGTTGCCGTAGTTATCGTTGTTGCCATTGTGGTGTGGGTGGCATTGCGTATCCGACGCAACAAGAATCGAGCGTCGTCATAGACGCCTGCGGCACCTCACACCGACAAGCGTAACCACGGCACGAAACAGAGCGAATGGTTCACGTAGCACTCCCGCTATAGTAGGAGGCTGATGTAAACCACTCGCTCTGCGTATTCTGCTTGCACTTCTTGTACTGCCGTATCGTTGTTGACGATGGCTTCCACCGCCTCACGTGCAGCAATCGCATCTTTGAGTGCTGCTTCCTTTTCTGGAATGGCGGCATTGGCAGCATCGCGAGCTTCACGTGCTGCGCGCGCTGCAGCCAGTGCGTCACTCTCTCGCTTCTCGGCGGCAGCCTTGGCGGCATCTAACGATGGCAACGCGTCAAACGTCTCTTTCATCTCCTGAGCTGCTGCAGCTTCCGCGGCAGCGGCATCCTCGAGTTTCTGCTGCGCTTTGGGAACACTACTCTGCGCTTCCGTGAGCGCTACCTGAAGTTGGTTGAGATACTCCTGATCGTGTTTCGCCTCGGAGTCCGCTCTGAACGCCGTAGATTGTGCGATATTGACTTCGTCCGGCGTTGCGCCTCCTGATTTACATACAGCCGGAGTATCCGTATTGAGGGTGGGCATACTGTCTGCCCGTTGGTCTGGCTCAGAGCCTACCGCCGCTACCGCGTTTGCCCCGGGAAAAATGCATGCGATGCCCGCTGCCGAAGCTAAAAGAGATGCGCCAATCCGTGTTTTGCGTGCCATGATAAGCGCCTATCCGTGCCGCGTACGTGAATGAGTGGGTTTGTTGAATATTCTATGCGCACCCCCGTAACAACCAGATAATTCGGCAAATGAGCCGCGAGACGCCTGGCATCAGGCACAGTGAGGCTCGTGCTCCCAAGGTTCCTCGCACACAAGAATCACGCCGTGAGCTAAATCTGGCACTCACGCCACCTCGACGCGCGTTCGCGTAACCAAAAGAATAGAGTTGTAGCCGTGGTCAGCAGAGCGCCTTAACTTGCGTGTGCCATGATCGTGTGCGTCAGTCGCGCGAACCCATGATCACACACGCAAACGGTGCGAGACGCCAGGCGAGGTGCGGCTCAGGAAAGGCGCTAGAGAAGCGTTACTTGAGATGCGTTGTTAGAGTATTGAAAACTTTAAGAGCGCACGGAGATAGTGCTGGTAAAGCAGCACGAGACGCCACCTCATGAGACGCCACCGCCACACACAGATATAGAGAAAGGTAGAACGATGGCAGACGTAGAACTCAAGGTTTCAGGGATGACGTGCGGCCACTGCCAGATGCACGTCACCGAAGAGCTCGAAGCATTGGATGCCGT
Source organism: Arcanobacterium sp. (assembly GCA_022783665.1). GTDB lineage: Bacteria > Actinomycetota > Actinomycetes > Actinomycetales > Actinomycetaceae > Arcanobacterium_A. The sequence goes on along the minus strand of JALFZJ010000054.1, from coordinate 16,162 downwards.
GAACAGCGTGAACGTAGATCTCCAACCAGGCGATCTTTCCACCGTGAAGGTTGCCTACGAGGGAGAACTCTCAGACGACGCTCTGCGCGAGGCTGTAGATGAAGCCGGCGGTTACGTGGTGGAGAGCATCAGCCGCCATGCCTAACGCTTTGGGCGAGCCAAGACAACCACGGTTGCATCCAGCACAGCCGCAGCCGACGCAACCTTTACTCCCGGCACGATCCGAGACTAACGATACGTTCACAGGAGCGAGCACACTGCCAGAAAAAATTGCCGAAATCGATTTAGCGATTTCGGGGATGACGTGCGCTTCCTGCGTCGCTCGCGTAGAGAAGAAACTCAACAAAGTGCCTGGGGTAACGGCGGTCGTCAACCTCGCCACGGAAAAAGCGCACCTCGAGATCGCTCCCGAGGCGAGCGGCGTCACCCATGATGAACTTATCGCCGTGGTTGAAAAGGCGGGCTATGGTGCAAACTTCATCCGCCGAATTGATATTAGTGACGACGGTACCCGAGTTTCCGCCCAACCGGCGGCAGCTGAGGCGGTGGAGCAAGCAGCCAAGGCGGCACATGCACGGCGCATTGAGGATTTGTGGCGTCGTTTTGTAGTGTCCGCTGTGTTGGCTCTGCCAGTGGTTCTTATTTCCATGGTGCCATCCTTGCAGTTTGCGGGATGGCAGTGGGTAATTGCCGTGCCCTCTCTCGTGATAGCAGTATATGGCGGGTGGCCATTCCACAGAGCTGCGTTCCGCGCGGGGCGCCACGGCGGCTCTACGATGGATACACTCGTTTCTTTGGGCGTAATCGCATCGATGGCGTGGAGCCTATGGGCACTACTTTTTGGTGGGGCAGGGCATATCGGCTATGTGATGCACATGAGCGGGATTCAAGGGCTTGCCGATTCCCACGCACCACATATCTATTTCGAGTCAGCGGCAATGATCGTTACCTTCTTGCTGGTTGGCCGATGGCTAGAAGCCCGTTCACGCCAAAGTGCAGGCGACGCTCTCAACGAACTTTTGGAGTTGGGCGCTCATAGTGCTTTGCTCGTCTCGCGGGCGAATGCGGCGCACGAGAATTCATTCAGTGAAGATATTTCACAGGCCGGAGCTCCGCAGGCGGAGGCGTTTTTTCCGCGTGAGATTCCTACAAGCGAGCTGGCCATCGGCGATATATTCCGCGTGAAACCAGGAGAGAAGATTGCTACAGATGGGATCGTCGTCTCTGGTGATTCAGCAGTGGACGCCTCGCTGCTTACAGGAGAATCGGTGCCCGTGGAAATCCACCCTGGGAGCGAAGTTACGGGCGCCACAGTCAATACGTACGGCACGGTGGATGTGCGCGCCACACGTATCGGCGAAGAGACGACGCTCGCACAGATGGGCCGCCTCCTCACCGAAGCTCAAACCGGCAAAGCCCCTGTACAGCGTCTCGCGGACAAGATTTCGAGCGTGTTCGTACCAGCGGTACTGGGCATTGCACTCGTAGACCTCCTCATCCGGCTCGTGATCGGTAACACGTTCGAGATGGCATTAACCAGCGCTATCACAGTGCTCGTTGTGGCGTGCCCATGTGCACTTGGATTGGCTACACCCACCGCGCTGCTTGTAGGGTCAGGCGCGGCAAGTAGACGCGGGATTTTGATTCGCGGCCCCGAAGTGCTTGAGAATGCACACCATGCCACGGTGGCGCTTCTTGATAAGACGGGCACGCTGACCACCGGGCGTATGGCTGTGGCCGAGGTGCGTGCATACTCATTCGACGGAGTACCGGCCACACTGCTCGACTCTTTGCGCTCACGAAACTACAGCGCGCAGACGCCGCCTGCTTCAGATGCTGTGAACCGCGCTAGCGAGGATTCCCGCGAAGAGATAGTGCTCGCATTGGCTGGAGCACTTGAATCTGGATCCGAACATCCGATCGCCCGTGCAATCGTCGCAGCAGCGAATGAGCAGACGCGCCAGCTAGGCTTCGCACCACTCGCCGTGACCAACTTTCGCAATACTCCAGGCAAAGGCGTATCTGCGTCTGTCTATCTAGGCAATCTGCCTCAGGCGCCTCTTACCCTGCGCGCAGGTACCGCTGAATGGTTACAAGAAGAAGGGGTGCACGTGCCCCTTCCGCGAAGCCGCGACACTGAGCTCAAGGAGTATCCGCGCGCCGGTACCACGAGCGTCGTCATTGCTGTGGATGATGTTGCCATCGGTACTATTGCAGTATCTGATACTGTACGCGAAGAATCACCAGATGCGATGAAGGCGTTGCAACGCCTCGGCGTCAAACCGATCATGGTCTCAGGCGATTCACAGAGCACCGCAGACGCCGTGGCCGCCCAGCTCGGAATCACGGCGCGCGGAGGCGTACTCCCCGAAGGGAAGGTAGACGCCGTGAAAGAATACCAAGCCCGGGGCGAAAGCGTCGTCATGGTGGGAGACGGCGTTAACGACGCTGCCGCCTTGGCCGCGGCAGACGTGTCCATCGCGATGGGTGCAGGTACAGATGTAGCGAAGGCTGCAGCAGATATTACGATCGTCAATTCAGATCCACGCCTGATCGCTCGGGCGCTCCATATTTCCGGGCGCACCTTGGCGATTATTAAGCAAAACCTCGCATGGGCATTCGGTTACAATCTCATCGCGATCCCACTCGCCGTTTTCGGCATTATTGCTCCAGGCCTTGCCGCTGCGGCGATGGCGAGCAGCTCTGTGATCGTGGTGGGCAACTCTTTGCGGTTGCGTTCCCTCTAAACGCCCTACCCCTTCTTCGAGTCCCCGTAACCGGCTGCCCAATCGGCCGCGAACGAAAGCTCTGGCCGCCTTAAATGGCAACGCTATGCTTGTGAACGCTCCAAAACGCCCGGCCTACGTAGGCCGGGCATAACGTACAGGTGAAACACACGGCACTCCCTATTACACGATTACACACAAGGCAGATGCCAACGAGGCAGAAAACCACGATCGCAGCCAAGATAAGCCGCCTACAATGAATACGTAAGGGCGTCTATACATAATCCGGCATCGGAAATGAGATGATAGAACCATGAACGAACGAGCTGGCACACTTGCCCAACCAGAAGATTTGATCGACGTTGATGCTCTCATCAATGCCTATTACACGATCGAGCCTGATCCAAGCAATCCTGCACAGCAGGTTATATTCGGAACCTCTGGCCATCGCGGAAGCGCATTCGATGGCGCATTTAACGAGGCTCATATCATCGCAATCACGCAGGCGATTGTGGAGTATCGTGCCTCGCAAGGAGTGAGTGGCGCACTGTATATCGGCCGCGATACTCACGCCCTTTCTGAACCAGCTCAGCGCACCGCTCTTGAGGTGCTCGCTGCTAACGGCGTCGAAGTTCGCATCGATGCACGTGATTCATTCACGCCTACACCGGCTGTCTCGCTCGCAATTCTCACCGCCAACGGCGCAGGCACAGCAGCGGGCGTGCGTACACAAGGCCCAGACCTGGCCGACGGTATCGTGATCACGCCGAGCCATAACCCTCCGCGTGATGGCGGCTTCAAATACAATCCACCACATGGCGGGCCGGCAGATACGGATGCCACATCGGTGATCGCGGCACGCGCAAACGAGCTGCTGAGCACAGGCGGGTGGAAATCCGTGAAACGTATCCCTTACGAACAAGCCGTGAAAGCAGAGACGACGCGCGGGCATGACTATCTTTCGGCCTACGTGGAGTCTCTTGCCTCGGTGATTGATCTCGAAGCGATCAGAAGCGCAGGCGTACGAATCGGCGCTGACCCTATGGGCGGAGCTTCGGCAGAGTATTGGGGAGCGATCGGTGAACGCTACGGTCTCGATCTCACCGTGGTGAATCCGCAAGTAGATCCCACCTGGCGCTTCATGACCCTCGATTGGGACGGCAAGATCCGTATGGACTGCTCTTCCCCGTACGCAATGGCATCATTGCGCGAGCGCATGGCGCCAGATGCGAGTGGCAATTCGCCATTTGATATCGCCACAGGCAACGACGCAGACTCAGACCGTCACGGAATTGTTACACCAGATGCCGGTTTGATGAATCCAAATCACTACCTCGCCGTGGCAATTAACTATCTCTTCACGCATCGCCCGAACTGGAGTACAGACGCCGTAGGGAAAACTCTTGTGTCGTCGTCTCTTATTGATCGAGTTGTTGAAGGCATGGGCAAAAAGCTCGTAGAGGTACCGGTTGGCTTCAAATGGTTCGTGCCAGGGTTGATCGGGGGCACCACAGGATTTGGCGGCGAAGAATCGGCGGGCGCATCCTTCCTTCGCATGGATGGCACCGTGTGGAGCACCGATAAAGACGGTATCATTATGGATCTACTCGCGTCTGAGATTATTGCCACCACGGGTAAATCGCCCTCACAATTGCACAAGGAACTCGTGGATCAATACGGCGCATCGGCCTACGCCAGAATCGATGCTCCAGCTACGAAAGAGCAAAAAGCGAAGCTTGGGAAGCTTTCACCAGATAGCGTTACTGCCACCGAGCTTGCGGGTGAACCAATCACAGCTCGCCTGGTTGAGGCTCCCGGCAACGGCGCTCCCATTGGCGGATTAAAAGTGACGACGCACAATGCGTGGTTTGCTGCCCGCCCGTCCGGCACGGAGGACGTCTACAAGATCTACGCCGAATCATTCAAGGGCGAGGAGCACCTCGCACAAGTGCAAGAAGAAGCAAAAGCAGTAGTGGATGGCGCGCTTCAAAGCGAATGAGGCTGCGCAGCCCAAGCAGGGCATCACACTTCAGGCAATCACACTGAATAACCCAACGAGAGGAGGCCTCATGGCTACACAATCTGGGCACAATGTGGCACGCGGAATCACCACCGCGCGCGATCCATACCTTGCCCCTGAGCATGATCTTGTGAGCGATGAGCGCCTCCTCCAAGCCACTGGCCGCACCTTGAACACCTGGTTTGAAGAGCTCGATGATGCCGGTGCGCAAGACTGGGATCGCGGCCGAATCGCGCGCTGGCTCGGAGCCGGAGAAGAAGCCGACACGTGGTGGGCCCAATGGGTAAGCAAACAGTATCGTACCTTGCGGAAGAACATTGATCCCCCGAGCGCCGTCTATACCGAAAGCTTTGAAGTGCGCGTTACGAAGACGATTCACCAAACCATGGAGGAAATCTGGCCGTATATTGATGACGACGATCTGCGCGCTCGATGGCTTGACGTTGAGTTGCGCCCACGCTCACGTACGCCAGGCAAATCGTTGCGGCTAGCACTTTTTGACCATTCACGCGTAAGCCTTTCGCTACTCACTCTTCCACCCAAAGCGCACGGCCGCCCACGCACTCAGGTGATCACCGTCCATAATCGAATCCGCAAGCAAGAGTTCGTGCCCGAAACGCATGCCTTTTGGAAAGCAGCACTTGAAGATCTGTACCATTTGATGCACGAAGTGTACGACTGACCCCAAACCACTTGCACTGGTACACTAAACCCCATGGCACTAGCGGATATTGCGCGCAGCTTCGAGGAAAAAGCCAATCGCAGCGGGATTGTGAAACGCCGCCGTGAAGGCTGGCTACCGAAAATCACTCCGTATTCGGGGTATGGCTCTGTTCACGCCGTGAAAATTCTTGCGCGAGCCACCATGGCCGATCCGAACCGGCACAACCACGATTTTGAGCTTGGGCATCTGCCCTTCAATGCCCATTCATTTGCCGCTAATGCCTTCCGCGATTTCGCAGAGCGGAAAGCTACAGCACGCCGAGGTTGGCATCAGTTTTTCACCACACAGGTTGGTTTCTTACCTGTAACGGTGCGGATCGGAGCGCAAGAGTTTAAAACCTCCACCGACCGCAACGGGTATGTGAATCTACTCGTTGAAAACCACGGGCTGGAGCCTGGCTGGCACGAAGTAGAAATCATTCCAGCTGCTGGCGCAGCAGTAAAAGCGCCCGTGATGATCGTATCGCCCGATGCATCCTTCGGGCTCGTATCGGACGTAGACGATACCGTGTTGGTGACGTGGCTTCCGCGCGCGATCCTCGCAGCATGGAACTCTTTTGTGATGCATACGAACACCCGCCAAGCAGTGCCAGGGATGAATAAACTCTATGGGCAAGTGCTGATGGGCACTCCGGACGCTCCGGTGTTTTATCTCTCTACCGGCGCATGGAACACCTATTCCACACTTATGGAATTCATTGAATCCAACGATCTTCCTGTAGGCCCCCTGCTGATGACGGACTGGGGGCCAACCCCCACCGGCCTGTTCCGCTCCGGCATCGAACACAAGAAAACCCAGCTTCGCAATCTTTTGATCATGTTCCCCCATATCGAGTGGATGCTTGTAGGAGACGACGGCCAACACGATCCACTCATCTACGCTGATCTCGCCGCTGAACATCCGAGCCGTGTGAAGGCGATTTTGCTCCGCGAGCTCGACCCAATCGAGCAGGTACTCTCCCACGGCACAGTAGAATCTGCAAAGGCTGAGCGTAAGGATTCCGATATCTCGAGCCGAGGCGTGCCGATTGTGCGCGGGCGTGATGGCTATGAGTTACTGAGCCATCTTGATGATCTAAGCGACGCTTGATCTTTGTGAAGGATTGTTTACCGAAGACGACGTAAGCCCTAGCTGGCACTAGGCGTCAAACGCACAATAATGCCGCGATGATCCGAATCTCCCACATTCACCACCGTGGCTGATTCGCCCTGATAGAACGCGCCCGTGTGGAGCACACGATCAATAGGCACACTGAGAACGCTCGCAAGCGCGGCAGGCCAGGTACCGAGGCTTCCGCCGCGAGCCTCAATGGCGGCGTCTTTACACGTTCCTCCAAAAAGTGCCTGATGATCCACTGTAGAGTTGAAATCACCAGAAATGATCGCGTTATCATACTCCCCGCACAGCCCATACACGGCCGCTTGAGCCTCGCGCCACTGATCGATGAGGCGAGGTACAGGCGCGATGGGATGTGTGCCGATGAAAGTAGGAGCGCCAGGAGACACGGGCTCAGCCACTACTACCGAAGCGGGGAAATCACCCACGGCCACTTTGTTATACGTGCCGAGCGCTTGAGAGATAAGCAGCACCGTGGACTGAAACTCCGCGGCGTATACGCTTGTATCTGTATCGAACTGTTGAAAACTCAAACCGCTGCGCCCGAGTGCTTGCACAACCTCGCGCCCACGCTGCGTTGACGTTTCTGGCAAGCTAACCACGTCTACACCGTTTTCAATCACGAGGCGTGCAATTTGTTCCGGTGTGGTTTGCCCACCGAGCGTATTGTAGTTCATCACCGTAATCGCGCCGTTGCCTGCCGAGTTTTCAGTAACGCCGGCATCATCGTGCATCGTCGGCGCAGAATCGATTCCACGCGAAAGCGTGATACCGCCATGAAGCAGTGCCACAACCATAAGCAGAGCACCGAGAGCACCCGCTATCCGCCCGCGGTTTGCGAGAATACGCCGCAGGAGAGCCACGAAGATCAGCACTATCGCTAATACGGCGAGCCCGATCGCGAGCGCCGTGCGTACGGCCAGGAGTTGAGCAAGTGGAGTGGTGAGAAAATAGGGCTTGAGCATCGGAAAGGCGGAGGGCACCAATAGCACAACCGCAGCGGCACCAATGATACATGCAAGTACTCCCCATACGAATCTCATGCCGCCTCCTTCGCGAACCCCACGATAGCGTTCCCACTGGCAGCCGCCTACCTGCCGCGCCGCGCAGCTGCGATTACCGTCGCACGCCACATCTTGTTGGAAGGATGATTGGCAGGATCTCAGTAGCACAATTCCATTGATAGCCTCGCATTGGCGGCATTCTCTTGGCGCGCACCGCCGATGAGCCTTTGCGTGATTTTCGGTTTGCCGCCATGCACGGTACCCGGCCCCGCCCGATCCGCAGCCAAACCCAATGCGCAGGCCACCTCGATCGGCACCCCAGCCCGGTTCACAGCCGAGCCCGATTCGCACCCCAGTGGCAGGTGCGTGGCACAATTGGAGGGTGCCTAGTTCACGATCTGATCGTCAATCTCGCCCGCAGCGCAAGCGCCAACAGCACCGGCGCTCCCCTAAACGCGCGCCTTTTACAGGCTTCACTCCCGAGCAGGTTGCGGCGCGCAAAACTGCCATGCCTGAGATTACCTACCCGGCGGAACTGCCGGTTTCGGCGCATCGGCGTGAGATTCGTGAAGCCATCGCCAAGAACCAGGTGGTGATCATTGCAGGGGAAACTGGCTCAGGCAAGACCACTCAAATCCCGAAGATCTGCCTAGAACTCGGCCTTGGAATCGAGGGAATGATCGGGCATACTCAACCACGCCGTATCGCTGCACGCTCCGTGGCCGAACGTATCAGCCATGAACTCGGCGTAGAACTTGGCGGTGCCATCGGCTACCAGGTGCGCTTCACCGATCACGTAGGCCCTACAACGCTGGTGAAACTCATGACGGACGGAATTCTCCTTGCCGAAATCCAGTCTGACCCAGAACTGCGCCGATATTCTGCGATTATCATTGATGAAGCTCATGAGCGTAGCCTCAATATCGATTTCCTTCTTGGCTATCTCGCCCAGCTCCTTCCGAAACGCCCCGATCTCAAGCTGATTATCACCTCCGCTACGATTGATTCACAGCGTTTCGCCAAGCATTTTGGCGAGCGTATGTATGGCGGTTTCCCGGGCAACACTGCACCTATTATTGAAGTTTCAGGGCGTACATACCCCGTAGAGATTCGCTACCGCCCACTGGTGGAAGAAGTGATCGAGGATGGCGATCTGCATTTGGTGGCGAAAGACCAAGTAGCCGGCATCGTAGATGCCGCAGAGGAACTAATGCATGCCGGCAGTGGCGATATACTTGTGTTCCTTTCCGGCGAGGGTGAAATCCTCGATACACAAAAAGCCTTTAAGGATGCGTTGAAAAATCGCTATGTTGAGCCAGGAGCACGCTCTGCCGTGCCCGGCGCGGTAGAAGTGCTTCCTTTGTTTGCACGTCTTTCGGCAGCAGAGCAACATCGCATTTTCGAGCCGCATCAACACCGGCGCATCATTCTTGCTACGAATATCGCAGAAACCTCGATCACTGTGCCAGGGATTCACTATGTAATCGATCCCGGTACCGCACGAATTTCCCGCTTTTCCAACAAAACCAAGGTACAGCGCCTCCCGATTGAGAATATCTCTCAGGCTTCGGCGAATCAGCGCTCGGGGCGCTCAGGCCGTGTGGCTAACGGCATCGCCATACGCCTGTATAGCGCAGAAGATTTCGATGCTCGCCCGCAATACACTGAACCCGAGATTCTTCGCACGTCACTCGCATCTGTGATTCTACAAATGGCGTCTCTCGGCCTGGGGGAAGTGGAGAAATTCCCGTTTATTGACCCTCCCGAATTGCGCTCGATCCGCGCAGGAGAGCAACTCTTAGAGGAAATCGGGGCACTTCAACTGGGTTTCCGCAAGCCTAGGCTTACGAAGATTGGCCGGCAACTCGCCCGTCTTCCCATTGATCCTCGCCTTGGCCGTATGCTCCTTGCCGCTGAAGAATACGCATGTGCCGCGGAAGTGCTGGTGCTCGTTGCTGCGATGAGCGTGCAAGACGTACGCGAACGGCCTGCCGAGTTCAAAGCACAATCAGACCAGCTCCATGCTCGCTTCACTGAGCCGAGCTCCGATTTCCTTGCCTATCTTAATTTGTGGAGATATTTGCGCACGCAGCAACGTGAGCTTTCAGGCTCCGCATTTCGGCGAATGTGCCGCGCTGAGTTCATCAACTGGCTCCGTTTCCGAGAATGGCAAGACGTCGTGGCACAACTTCGCGAACTTGCAGCGCCGCTTGGCCTTCATTTGCGCCCGATTGCAATTCCCACCCACTCTCAGCTTCATCACATTGAGCAAGAAATGGTAGACGACGGTAAAGACGTTTCGCACAACCGTTCCGTAGCGTCGGCGGTAAAGAAGATCGGTGCTAGTTCCGATGCTCCCGCCTCTGCAGCGATACATCGAGCGCTTCTCGTTGGTCTGCTTTCCAATATCGGCAATTGGGATGAGCGTAAGAGTGATTATCTCGGTGCACGCGGTACTCATTTCGTGATCTGGCCAGGCTCAGGGCTGCACAAACGGAATCCCAAATGGGTGATGGCTGCGGAACTGGTGGAAACCTCGCGCCTTTTCGCACGAACTGTAGCCCGCATTGATCCAGCATGGGTGGAAGAACTCGGCGCGCATCTCACCAAACGGCAATATTCGGATCCCTACTGGTCTACCAAAATGGGTGCGGCAATGGCTCACGAAAAGGTGACGCTCTACGGCCTTACCCTCGTAGCAGAACGCCCCGTGCTGGCATCGAAAATTGGTACTACCGAGGCGAAAGAGGTTGCGCGTGAGCTTTTCATCCGCCACGCACTCGTCGAAAACCAATGGCGCGCTCACCATGCTTTTATCCGCCGCAATGAACGTGCGATCGCCGAGGCGGAGGAAGTTGCACAGCGTTTGCGCCGCCACGGATTAATCGCAGACGACGCTGCACGTTTCGTTTTCTTTGACGAACGGATCCCTGACGGAATCGTTTCGGCTCGCCACTTTGATTCCTGGTGGAAGCGTGAGCGGCAGACGAACCCGTATCTGCTCGATTTCACGCAAGATTTTCTGCTCGGTAACGTCAGCGCGTCAGATAGTGATTTCCCTTCTACATGGCCGCAAGGGGAGTTGGAGTTTCCTATTACATATACCTTTAATCCGGGTGCCTATGCTGATGGCCTGGTAGTCGACATTCCCATTACTGTGCTTCCGCAGGTCTCCCCTATGGGTTTTGATTGGCTCGTACCCGGGATGCTTGACGATCTCGCAACTTCCACGATTCGGGCACTGCCCAAGCGTCTGCGCAAACAGCTTGTGCCAGCACCTGATGTAGCCCGCGACGTAATCGCCATGATTGCGCCACAATCATATTGGGCACATGCCTACCGGCCCGATGCGGGCTCCGAGCCTGATGTGCCACGCCGCGATGTTACGAGTAATTCCGCAGATACTTACCCCACAACGATCTCCAGCTCACTCACCACTGAGAATCAACTAGATGCACGCAAGATGCCCGGCACGTCCGAGCTAGCAGAAGCCGCGTCGTCTATGAGTTTTCGGGAAAGTTTCACGGATGCGGTACGGCGGCTGCGCGGGGTTGTGATTGACGACGCCGCTTGGGAAGAAGCCGAGGTGAATCTTCCTGAACATCTGCGTATCACATTCCGCGTACGTTCAGAACGCGGTGCTGTGCTCGATGAAGGGCCTTCATTAGAAAAACTCCAGCGCGATCTGGCTCCGCACACGCAATCTGCCGTTGAGTCCGTGGTGCAAAGCGCTGTAGCCCAGGCACTCGATGCAGCTCGTGATCGGATCGTAACGCCAACTCAGCGCAATACCGCACCGCTCGGTGCTTTTGAGGATCTCCACTCATGGCCAACAGTCCAGGACGGCACCATACCAGCCACCATAGACACTGACGGCCCCCATGGAATGACGGTACGAGGCTACCCTGCACTGGTTGAAGAGTCTGGCTCGTCCGGCACAGCGGTCAGTTTACGCGTGCTCACGCATGCGACCGAGCAGATGCGTGACCACGCAAAAGGGATCATACGGCTAGCAGCACGTGAGCTCGCATTACCAGAAGCACGTATCACCTCTAGATGGAGTGGCACCGAGGCACTCATTCTTGCAGGCTCGCCTTACCCCTCAACGGGCGCTCTCGTGGACGATCTTCAGCTTGCGGCGGTACGCAATCTAGCATCCACCTGGGCAAAGAATAACAAGACGAAGCTCGGCATGATTCGTGAAGCGGCACAATACGACGCCCTGAAGGCCGGCATTATCGATTCTCTTGAGGATGAAATATATCGGATCGCGCGGATTGTCACCCGCGTGCTTTCAGCATGGAGTGAAGCACAAACGGCGTTGCGTGAAACCAAACAGCTCGCCGCGATCAACGCCGTCACCGAAACGAGAGATCACCTTCGTGAACTCGTGTACGACGGCTTCATATATGCCACGCCCGATCAATACCTAGCCGACCTTCCACGCTACCTAGCTGCCGCTAGCCATAGGGTTCGCAAGGCCGCTGCTGACCCTGACGGCGATGCCTCCCGCTCGGAGCAGATAGCCCAAGCTGAGGATCTTCTTGCCACGGAGCGCCATATTGCGGCTGAGCAGGTGTATGACCCTGAGCGCGACGCCGTGCTTGTGCGTGCACGCTGGATGATTGAGGAACTGCGCGTATCACTTTTTGCACAGCAGCTTGGCACGAAAGGGAAAGTCTCACTCCAGCGCATACGAAAGCTACTGGCATGAGCAATGCTCATAAGCCACTTACACAAGCGCAGCGCAAGCATCTGCGCATATCAACTGCCATTGGCCATATCACGGATAATCTGGCGCACCACGACGCGCGCATCACGCCTCGCACCTACAGTTGAAGCTGACGGACCATAGCCAAGCAAATGCAGGTGGGGCTCTTCTTTCGCATGGGTTCCTTCAATCACGATTCCACCACGGCTTGAGCGTAACCCCAGAGGGCGCAAGTGCTGCTGCTCCGCACGAAAACCGGTAGCCCAGATGATCACATCGAATTTCTCATGATGATCGCCCCACCACACGCCTGTGGCGTCAATTCGATCAAACATGGGCTTACGATCAAGCACACCCTGATCGCGCAGTGCCTGGAGTGCGTCCGTCAATGGGAGCCCCGTAACGGCAACCACCGGCAGCGGAGCGAGTCCTTGCTCCACGCGCTCACGCACTTTCGCCTCGATTTCGCGCCCTGCTTCGTTCGTCAGACCACGCTCATGCTGGCGGCCACGCCATCTAGGAGGTGTGCGCGTCACCCAGCGAAGCGCCTTCACATCCTTATAGATTTCGCGTATGTGATCCGTAGCAGAAATCCCACCACCAACTACAAGCACTCGTTTCTCCCACAGTTTTTGCGCACCAGGGAAGTCTTTTGAATGATACTGCGCTCCCTTAAAGGTTTCGGCTCCCGGATAATAAGGGACGAATGGGCGTGTCCACGTGCCGGTACAGTTCACCACAAACTTCGCACGCCACACGCCAGCCGTCGTCTCTGCTTCAAAGTATTCAGCACGCTTGTGCACAGCGCGGACTTTCACCGGCCGCAAGATCGGCAGATCAAACTCATGCTCGAAGTTCGCGAAATACTGGGGCACGAACTCATTCGCGCGCTCATGGGGATCGTAGGCGCCCACAGGCATGTGGGGAAGATCTGCGATGCCATTGACGGTTTCCATCGTGAGGCCATCCCATCGATGCTGCCACGCACCCCCTGGGCCACTTTCCTGGTCAAGCACAATAAAAGTACCGCGCGTTGGCCCATCAGCGTTTGCGTTCTGTGCGCCATTGAGGTGCACGCGATCTGTATAGTCCGGTGCCGGAGCAGGTCCGGCATAACCCACGAAGCCTCTACGCTGGAGTTCGTAGGCAGCACTAATACCAGCCTGCCCCGCTCCAATCACGAGAACATCGACATTATGTGTCTGCATATCATCCTCCAACGGTAGTTGCCACCGCGCGGCCGTAACCGGAGATGGCGAGGATACGGCAGAAGCGGTAGATGGAGCACTAAGACGAATCGGTGACTTTCGATGCCGGCCAGCGCGCTCCTCACTGCGTTTCGCTCGGCTCGTATTGGCGGCTCTTGGCTCAACTTCGGCCTTGCCACGTTTAGCAGTCAGGCTGGCGTGTTTGGGCGAACGCCGAGGCTCTGATTCATCCAGTGGGCGCTGACGCTGTTTTCTTAGGTCGCGCCGTTTAGGAAGTGGCTTTTGGCTCTGCTCAGGCATCCGTGCCGGTTCAATGAGTCTCTTGGTGCGCTGATCGTGCTCCGCGCCATGCTTGCTAACATGCTGCGCGCCGCGCTCGCCAACATGCTGGCCACTGTGCCCACTACTACGCTCATTGGCGCGCTCGCCACTATGCCCACTGCCATGCGAGCCGCGTCGTCTGAGTAGGGCTTGTGCCTCTACTCCCTGTGTGGGTACATCGCCGCGGGTACGAAGCGCGCGAGGCATCGACGGGCGATTAGCGCCACTGACGCTGGCAGCGCGACGCACATCCTCGTCGTCCCCAGCAGTAGATTGCGTATCATCACGGGGGTTTGTGCGCAAGGCGCGAGCAAGCTCAAGCGGATCAGCCGCACGAGACTCCCCCTGCGGCCGGTTTTCGCCGTCATCAGACGTACCTGCCCTGCGCATGGCGGCAGCGAAACCTGTGGGAAAATCGCCACTCACGTCTACGAGACGCACACGCCCATCGGCGTCTACGTAATCCCGAGAAGAATCACGTGAGGCGCCACGCATGGGTTGATGCTCACCGTGAGTATGCGCCATCCCAAATAACCGCCACTTTCAACGCGCTCGTTACATTTGTTTATATCTACTGCTTATGTCCGTGCACATGTGTGTACGTCCATGTCTGCGTCTGTTCATACCTGAATGCACACGTGGTAGCTCGACACCGAAGGGCACACTTGGCTGCGACCCGCTGTGCAGCCGAGTATCGACAGCCACATAGGCTGAGCGACGGGTTAGAAATCCCAGTCGTCGTCTTCAGTATCTTCTACTTCACCGATGACGTAGGACGAACCAGAGCCCGAGAAGAAGTCATGGTTTTCGTCGGCGTTCGGGGAGAGCGCCGCCATGATTGCTGGGTTCACATCGGTTTGATCGGGGCCAAATAAAGCCTCATAGCCGAGATTCATCAACGCCTTGTTAGCATTGTAGTTCAGGAATTTCTTTACATCCTCCGTCAGCCCCAGCGGATCGTACAAAGACGCAGTGTAGTCTGCCTCGTTGTCGTACAAATCCTCCAAAAGCGTGTAAGTGTAATCCTTAAGCTCGTCTTGGCGAGCCTTGGACGATTCGCGCACAGCCACCTGATACTTGTATCCAATATAGTAGCCATGCACCGCTTCATCACGAATAATGAGGCGGATAATATCAGCGGTGTTGGTCAACTTGCCGTGACTCGACCAATACATCGGCGCATAGAAACCCGAATAGAAGAGGAAAGATTCGAGCATCGTAGATGCTACTTTGCGCTTCTCTGGATCATCGCCGTGATAGTAATCCATCACGATGCGCGCTTTTTTCTGCAAATACTCGTTGTTTTCAGACCACTCGAAGGTTTCATCGATCTCCGCCGTGGAAAGCAAAGTAGAGAAAATAGAGGAATAGCTCTTAGCGTGCACCGATTCCATGAACGCGATATTCGTGTACACAGCTTCTTCATGCGGGGTGCGGGCGTCTGGGATAAGCGAGACAGCGCCAACGGTACCCTGAACGGTATCGAGAAGCGTCAGGCCAGTGAACACACGCGTCGTCATCAATTGCTCATCAGCGTTGAGCGTGCGCCACGAGGGAATATCATTCGACACAGGGATTTTCTCTGGAAGCCAGAAGTTACCCGTGAGACGATCCCACACCTCAAGATCTTTCTCGTCTTCGATACGATTCCAGTTGATCGCCTCAACAGAATCTACAAGTTTTACCTTGTCTTGAGCCATGCTCCACCTTCCCCTATCGTCTGATCCGCCGTGGGTTGCTAGCTGCCTCACACCCAGAACCGAGCCGAGACGCATACGTACCCCTCTATCATCGCACGCATAAGGAAATAATTCAGCGCCTGCCTTGCGGTGAACGGATACGCTCATGGTTAAAAATAATGCACTTTAGGCTGAGCACAATGCGCATTGGGCAAACACTCCACACCACGGCTCCTATACTTGAGATATACATTACGGAACATGTACTGGGAGATTGTGATGAGCATTTCGGAATTACCGCTAGTCAATGCGAAGGTGCCCTTTGATGCACCCGTGCAGTCTGGGATCGAGCAGCCTGGTCCGGCACATTTGAGCGTGCTCGCTTTTGATCTCAAAGACGCCGTTGGGGCGCCGGAGCTGCAAGAGCTTATGAAGGATTGGACTCTTCGTGCGCGCAACCTTACCCAGGGCGGCACGATTGAAGGCTTCCGTGAACGTGAAATGGTGCAGGTGATCGCCAACCTGACGATCACCTGTGGTTTTGGGGAACGCATCTTCGATCTCCTCGGTAAAAGTGAGCTTAAGCCCGATGGTCTACATCCGATTCCAGCATTCAAAACGGATCGCCTCGATCCAAAATGGGGGCAGTCTGA
>JALFZJ010000051.1 GCA_022783665.1 Arcanobacterium sp. | reverse complement strand
CCGAATTTCATGGTGAAGTCGGTTGCGGATTCGAACGGCGTGGAGATGCCTGCCTTTGGCATGTATATTGTGCGTTCATTCGAATATCTGGTGCCTGTGCTCGTTGCGATGGCTGCAATTTTCATTGCGCAATCAACGATTGGATATCTGATCGGTGCAGCTTGTGTGGCGTTCGTATTCGGCCGGATCCTGTACTATCTGCGTTCCGAACATCGTATTCGCACAGGGAAGAAGGTCGTCACCCATATCCAGGAGCGGTAGTTCCTAGGCGAGCGGTAGTACCCAGGCATCCGCTTTTGGGTGGCTGACTTAGACGTCTGACTTCAAGAAACGCAGGAGTCCTGCCGCACAAAAGATGATGGGGTATGCCAGAAGTATCAGAGTAGAAACACCTCGCGAATACGCTAGATGCTCAGGCAATCCGGAGGTGGATACTATTTGGTTCACGGTGTTTGGTATGAGGAACTTCGGGTATACGGTTTCGAAGAAGTCCAGAGGAATGAGAACCAGTACGGAGCTCAGGAAGAGGATGCCGAACCCCGCAACGATTGAGGGCGCTGTGCCCCTCGTTAAGAAGCCGAGGCCTGCTCCCATAAGGCCGATCATCACGATTGCGTACAAGAACTCGATAAGCGTGAGAGCGGTGTTTTCTACAAAGGCGTCTGCTTGTGGTGCGGCGATAAGGATTGCCACTGCGGAGATCGCCATCAACGCTGCTATCCACAAGGTGAGATAGAGCGTGAGCGCTACAAGTTTTGCGGCGAATACGCGCCCGCGTCTGGGGGCCTCGAGCACGGTGGTGCGCATAGTGTTGTTCGCGTATTCATTCGTGACGTGGATTGCCCCAATGGAGAGTGAGAACAGTGCCGGCACATTCCATGGCGCTGCTATTAGTGAAAGATCGGGGGTGCCGTCACGTGCTATGAGCCAACAGATAGCGGCGTTGAGCGCTACCATCACCGAAAGCGCGATAGTGAATGCTCGCGAATAGAAGAGTTTATATAGTTCACTTTTTAGCATGACGCCCTCGCTTTACTGGGCTCGTCGGATTGCGAAATTCCACAGATGTGTTGGTGATTTCCATGAATACATCTTCGAGACTCGGGTAGTGTTCTTCGAGAGCCCACATCTCAATATGGTGTTGTGCAAGGATGTGGCCTACATCTTTAGCGTGCACTCCGGTAATTTCGCAGTACCCTTGTTCAAATCGATCGTTGTGTTTGATGACGACGCTGTTCAGGCCGGCACTATGGAGCGCTGTACGTATGGCAGGTACGTCTGGCCCGGAGACGAGGACTCTCGCCTGGCTCGCCTGGTGTGTGAAGCGCTCTATTGGGCCTTGGGCGATGAGTTTGCCGTTGCCGAGCACTATGAGCTCATCTGCGGTGAGTGCCATCTCGCTCATGAGATGTGAACTCACAAGCACGGTGCCACCCTCGGCGGCAAAGTTCCGCATCAGCTGGCGAATCCAACGCACACCGTCTGGATCCAGACCATTGACAGGTTCATCGAGGATGAGTATCTCGGGTGTGCCGAGTAAAGCGATTGCAACACCGAGGCGGGCACCCATGCCGGGTGAGAAGCCCTTGAGGCGTTTATCTGCTACTGAGGTGAGGCCAGTAGTGCCCAGTACTTCGTCTATGCGGGTTCGCGGGATCTTGTTTGCGCAAGCTACGACGGTAAGCTCTTGGCGTGCGGTGCGTTGTGGATGATAGGCTTTGCCGTCGAGGAGTGCGCCGATCTTGGTTATGGGACGCACAAGATTACGATATTCCTTGCCGTCGAATAGAACGCGCCCGGCATTTGAGGCATCGAGACTGAGCATGCAGCGCATTGTTGTTGATTTTCCCGATCCGTTGGGGCCGAGAAAACCAGTTACTTTTCCTGTATTGACTGTGAAGCTGAGGTCATCGATGGCAACTTTCGAGCCGTATCGTTTCGTCAGATGTTGGACTTCGATCATGTGGAGCGTCCTTGTGGTGGGTTGAGCACATTGCAGTGTTTCGCGGCGATGGGATGTACAATGCACTCATTGTAGAGCACTAGAGGAGTTGGGTTCTTAGTGCCTAGGGATGGTTGTGGATAACTTATGGTCGGAGCGTTACCCGATGCGTGGTATGCAAGCACGTCTACTGGTGTGCCTTACAAACCCTGGGAATTAGCTGAATAAGTGGCATCCGGGGTTCCTTGTATTTGGGCTCATCAGTTAGAATTGTAGGCAGTAGCCACAGCGCAACGCGCGCGTGGTATGGCGAACTATAGGAGGTTCACCTTGAGCAATCCAGTAATGGATAAAAACCCTTATTTCCGGCAAGGGGCGCAGGTTAATCGGTTCTCTTCGCGATCCGGTAGCCAGGGTGCAAGTACGCAATATGCCGGTGATACGCGCTATGGCAATGACTATGCGCAGCAGTATTCTCCGGATGCGTATCGGGAGCAGCTCAATGCTCAGAATGCATATTTGGGGGCGCAGTCTGCGGGGCGCGCATCTGCTGAGCAGGCATTCGCGTCGGCTGCTACCCAGCAGACGACGATGACCTATCGTGATGCTTTGAACAAGACGGGCGCTTTGCTCGGCATCGCAGTGATTGCCGGTGCATTGACGGTAAGCTTGGTGCCACTTGCGCTGCAGATGCCGATTGCAATCGTCGCTACAATTGCTGCTTTCGTTGTGGGTATGGTGATTGCATTCAAGCGCATGGTTTCGCCGGGATTGTCGATCGCCTATGCAGCTCTTGAAGGCGTGGCGCTAGGTGCAATTACCGGAGCCTTCGAGTTGATGCTCCCAGGGATTGCGGTTCAAGCAATTCTTGCCACAACGGTTATTGTTGGTGTGACGTGGGGACTGCATTACTCAGGCAAGGTTCGTACCACATCGAAAGGGATGCGTTTCGTATTGATTGCTGCCATTGGCGGTATTGTGTTCAGCTTTGTGAACATGTTTTTGTCGCTCTTCGGCGTGATCAACTTGCGCACGAACGTATCGATTCTTGGTATTCCACTAGGCATTTTTATCGGCATCGCCATGATTCTTGTGGCCGCGTATATGCTCGTGGCCGATTTTGAGATGGTGCAATACGCCGTGAATAACGGTGCGCCGAAAGTATTCGCGTGGACGTGCGCCATCGGCATTGTGATGACGATTATTTGGATCTACGTTGAGGTGCTGCGAGTAATCGCAATTTTCCGTAGTGAGTGACGTGCTCAATCAGCGAATAATACGTATAAACGAAGTTGGTATACATGAGAAGGGGCAGATCCTGGTGTTTCTAGGATCTGCCCCTTCGGCGTTACGCTCTGTATTGCTTCGCCTGGACGCCGTAGAGCCCCCATTCTCACGCCGTTGGCTCCCTTTGGCGTGAGGAACGGCTATCAGTGCACTCCAAGAATATCTACCACGAATACGAGTACATCCGTGCCGGAGATGCCTGCGCGTGCGTTGCCGTTAGTTCCGTAGCCCTTATGGGGCGGCACAGAAATGAGCAGGCGGGAACCTACCTGTTTGCCGACGATTGCTTGATCCCACCCTTGGATTACCATGCCCACACCAATGGGGAAACGTGATGGCTGCCCACGGAAGAATGAAGAATCGAAGATTTCCCCACCCCAGATCTGGCCATGGTAGTTCACTTCCACTTCTTGGCCTGCCTGTATGACGGGGCCGGTGCCTTCGACAAGCGTCTGAACACGCAGCCCCTTTGGAGCTTCTACGCCTTCAGGAAATACGAGTTCTGGCGAGGTACCAAACTCGCCTTTTACTTCTGGTAATACTACGTCCATATAACGTCGTCCTTTTGTTGTGAGCGATCAATTGTGAGTGATCAATTGGATGTAGGCGAACCGAACTACAGATCTGCCAGCGGTCCAGTGCCAGGCATCGGGCAGGAAATACCCGATGCAGAGTGGCAACGGTACCCGTAAGGGTTCTTATCGAGATATTGCTGGTGCTCATCTTCAGCTGGATAGAAAGCGCCAGCCTCATCTACTCTTTTGATTTCGGTAACGATTTTGCCTCTGCCCAACTCTGCAAGCTTTTCTTCATAAGCGTTGGCCATCTGCTGAGCAGTCTCAAGCTGTTGTGGTGTAGTCGTGAAAATCGCTGAGCGGTACTGAGTGCCGATATCGTTGCCTTGGCGGTTGAGGGAGGTTGGATCATGCATCTCCATGAAGGTCTTGATCACTTCAGGAGTTGAAAGCTTCGCTGGATCGTAGACGACGCGCACAGTTTCCGTATGGCCGGTGCGGCCCGTCGTCACTTCACGATATGTTGGGTTTGGTGTGTAGCCACCCATGAAACCTACAGCTGTGGCCACCACCCCGGGAGTCTGCCAGTAGATTTCTTCCACGCCCCAATAACAGCCGCCCGCGAGGTAGATTACTTCTTCGCCACCCTTGGGCTCAGCAAGAATATCTGTGCCAAGCACTGTGTGGGGATGCGGATGCGGAAGTACCGGATCCTTACGGCCAGGTAGAGCCTCCTCAGGGCTGACCATCGTAGGAGCGGGAAAAAACGAAAAGTTCATGGTTAAAGCGTCTCGATCTTCAAAATCTCTACGTTAAACTCTTTGCCGTTGGGTGCTGTGTAGCTAGACTTGTCGCCCACCTTGAGCCCAAGGATTGCTGTGCCGAGCGGTGCCGATTCGGGGTAGACGTCGATGTCGACGTCTTTTGCTGCTTCACGCGAACCGAGCAAAAAGTGCTTCTTGTTGCCACTCACATCTGCAGTGATCACGAGACCAGGAGCCACCGTATCTACAGATGTAGGATTCTCGCCCACCTCCGCATGCTCGAGCAAGTAGGTGAGCTCTTGGATACGGCCTTCCATCTTCGATTGTTCTTCACGCGCCGCGTGGTAGCCGCCATTTTCGCGAAGGTCACCCTCAGAGCGCGCCGCTTCAATGCGCTCGGCAATCTCTACTCGTCCCACCTTCTTGAGATGTTCAAGCTCGGCGGAGAGCCTGTCAAAACTCTCTTGGGAGAGCCAAGTGGTGTCAGCCATCGTAGTATCCTCCATCATGTACGGCAGTACATCTGATTCATTTCTATGTTCTCAAAGCTAAAAGTCTACGCGCTATAGCGAGTGAAGCTCAACCACTGCAATTCGCAGTGAGCGATACGCGTGAGGATCACGTACGCGGATCTAGCGCCTCGCGGCGTCCTGAGTAGACGTCGTCACTCGGCAAGCAGCGTCATCTGGCGAACGCTGTGAATCAATGAGCGTCGTCACCCAACGAACATTGCGAGCCACACAGCCACGGTGTGGCAAATATATCCGATCACAGTGCCGGTGTGGAAGAACTCGTGAAAACCAAAATAGCGTGGCCAAGGGTTTGGGCGCTTGAACCCATACATAACGGCACCGATTGTATAGGCGAAACCGCCAGCAAGAAGAAGCCATACGATCGCAGGGCCTCCAATTCGCCAGAAGTCAGGCAAGAACCACAGTGCTACCCACCCCAACGCGATATAAAGCGGCACATAGACCCAGCGTGGGGCATTGATCCAGAAAATGTGCATAAGAATGCCCAGGATGGAGCCACCCCACACGATGCCCAAGATTAGGTACTCGCTCACGCCGTCAAGAAGCACAACCGATAGCGGGGTATAGGTGCCAGCGATCAGTAAGAAAATATTTGCGTGATCCATCCGGCGAAGCACGCCTTTCACACGCGGGCTCCAATCGCCAATATGGTAGGTGGCCGAGACGCCGAAAAGGGTCACAGCACACAACCCGTAGGCCACAGCCGCCAATCGCGCGGAAAGGGTAGGCCCCAAAGCAATAAGCACAAAAGAATTGATCATGGCGAGTGGTGCGGTAAAGAGGTGAATCCAGCCTCTGAGTTTCGGTTTAATGGGGGCTGTGATCTGAGCCACGAGCTGGGAGCCTGGAAGAGTGTTGAGAGCGTTTATCGCTTTATCGGTTCGTGTTTGATCGCTGGTGTGGGTTTGCGCCATGTCTCCTCCTTCGTGGCTGTGTTATTTACCGACTACTGCCATGATAATTACCGGCTACTGCCATGATAACGCCAGGACGGCGTGCGGGTTGATTCTCTGAGGATGGCGAAATCTGCGTTAGGTGAGGCGGAATCATTGCTTCGCTCCGTTTGTGCTAAGAGCGCGGATACGGCTGATATGCTTAAGACGGCGAGAGGGGGAGAAGCGATGTGGCAGCCTGAGTTTCTGTATGCCCTGTATGAGAACAATCTGAAACGCCAGATCATACATCGGAATTTGCCTCGCCACGTGGGGATCATCCTTGACGGTAATCGCCGCTGGGCGAAATCGCTCGGCGTTTCTACCGCCAGTGGGCATCGGCGTGGAGCAGATCATGTGAGCGAAGTGCTCGGTTGGTGTGCTGAGATGCATATCGAGATTGTGACGTTGTGGATGCTTTCAACCGATAACCTTGCGCGAGCAAAGGACGAGCTTGACGATCTGATAGGCATTATCGCTTCACTCGTGGACTCTCTCGCGCAAAGCAGGAAGTGGCGGTTGCGTATTATCGGCGATGTGTCGTTACTTCCGGAAGCAGCCGCAGAGCAGATATGCACTGCTGCCGAGTCTACTGCCGATGTGCATGGCATGGAGGTCAATATTGCGGTCGGGTACGGTGGTCGGCAAGAAATTGCTCAAGCGGTTCGCAACTATTTGAATCAGTGCGCCGACAGAGGCGAAGATCTACGGCAAGTGGCCTCCGAGTTCACCATTGACGACATTACAAATAATATGTATACACGTGGGCAGCCCGATCCTGATTTGATTATCCGCACGTCTGGCGAGCAGCGCATGAGTGGCTTTTTGCTGTGGCAAAACGTGCATAGCGAATATTTCTTTACAGAAACGTATTGGCCTGATTTCCGCCGAACCGACTTCCTTCGT
>JALFZJ010000044.1 GCA_022783665.1 Arcanobacterium sp. | reverse complement strand
GGTGAGAGACTGGACGTTAATCACGATGGGTGCCCCGCCATACGTGTAGCCCGAATCAATCACCCCAGTAGCGGTGAGCGCGGGCACACCCACCGTGCCGCTGAGACTGCTCGTGAGTGTGGCGAGGGATGCGCGCACGTTCCCATACTGGGATTCCAGCCCGGTAATAAACCCGCCAATAATAAGCTTGCCGTTATCGCGTAAAAGCACACGGTCAAGTGAGGCTGGCCCTTTCCAGTCTTTAATCTTCGCTGTGAGATTCGACAGTGTGGATTTCACTTTGCCGAACATGTTAGAAATCCCATTAATCAAGCCTTGGATGATGGAACGCCCGATACCGGACAGGATCGCGCCGGCGTTCCCGATCGCTGAGCGAATCTTTCCCGGGAGGGAACGGAAGAATCCGACGACACGCCCGATACCACTTGAGACGGAGGAGGCGAAGCCGGCCATGTGTGAGGAGATGGAGGATTTGAGGGAACTAAACCAGTTTTTGACCGTGTTAATCACGGCGCCGATTCTCTGGAATACGGCGACGATGCCGCCGCCGACGGTTGCAGCAACATTCTTGATGGCGTTCCATGCGGTAATAAAGAATCCTCGGAATGCGGCGTTCTTGTTCCAGAGGATGACGATCCCGGCGACGAGCGCAGCAATAGCAGCCACGACAAGGCCGATCGGGTTAGCGGCCATCGCAGCGTTCAACGCGCGTTGCGCACCAGCCGCGATAGCGTCAGCGGCTGCTTTCGCTTTCGTCACAACCGCAGCAGCCCCAGTAGAGAGGCTCAGTGCGTCTATGACGGCTTTCACGCCGTTAATAATCATCATGGTGCGCTGGTAGGTTGTCCACGCGGCTACCATGCCCAGTACGGCACCGGCGAGCGGGAGGACGATAGCACGATGCTGGATGAGGTTTTGTGCGAGGGTCACGAGCGCGGGGGCGAGCGTGCCGGTAATGAACGCTCCAAGGGTCTGGAACGCATTAAGGAGTGG
Source organism: Arcanobacterium sp. (assembly GCA_022783665.1). GTDB lineage: Bacteria > Actinomycetota > Actinomycetes > Actinomycetales > Actinomycetaceae > Arcanobacterium_A. The sequence continues at coordinate 15,002 of JALFZJ010000044.1, read as the reverse complement.
CGGCAGAGCGGTTTGCCCGAACTCGCGTAGCTTGGGCAACAATTGCTGGGTAAAGACAGCGGCAAGATTGTCAAACGCCGGCCTTCCGGTCGTGTCGATCCATGTTTGGAGCCGTTCGAAGGCTGGGGTGAGGTTGTCGGCAAGCCATGAGGCGACAGCGGTCACGGCGGGAAGCAGATAGGTGCCGAGCGTGGCGGTAATGTCGTCGAGTTTGGCTTTCAGGACTTGCACACGGTTAGCGAGCGTGTCGGATTCAGAGGCGAATTGTCCGTGAAAATCGGCTGTTTGCTCCATAATCAGCGCAAGGGTCGCTGCTTGGTTTGCTTCCGCTGAGAGTGCCCCGCCCACCTTCGTGAACCCCATCTCGGCGGCTTTCGCGTCAATCGCTGCTTGGGTGAGGGAGACGCCGTAGCGTTCGATCGGGTCACGCTCGCCTTTCAACGCGGACGATAATGCTTCCACAGCATCCTTGGTGGTGCCACCGAATCCGGCGGCGAGGTCAGCGCCAAGTTTGACGAGGTTGTCAGTTTTGCCTGCGAGCTGATCCATCGCTGTGCCGCCGTTTTTGAGCTGGGTACCGATCAGGGTGGCCAGCTCGTTATACGCGTTCGCGGAAATCCCGACAGACGTCGCGGCCTGTGAGGCGTATTTGTGAACAGTGTCAGCATAGTTTTTAAATACTTTATCGACAGCACCGCTTGATTGTTCCAGATCAGCGGCGGCTTTCACCGCGATACCACCGAGTGCAGCCCCGGCGGTTGCGGCGTACTTCCCTACTTGGAGGAGGGTTTGGCCAAGCTGGTGTGCTTTCTTTTGCAGCGCGGTGAAGCCGGTGACTCGTTTGAGGTTGTTCATCGCTTTCACATACGCGTTCGTTTTCGCGAAAACGGAAATAGTGATTGTGCCGGTCTGTTTGGCCATCGGTTGCCCTCCTTTCGTTTATCGGCGTCGGGTCTGTATGGCATGGTTGCGGCGCTGGTAGGCGTCGTCGATCATAGCTACGTCGTCACGGGTCATCGCCCATACCTGGATCGGCGTTACATGTAGCGCTGTACAGAGTGTGCCTACTGTTTGCCGGTAGGCTTGGGGGATTTTCCCCGGATATCACCAAGAATCTCGTTCAATGTTTTGTCGGTTGGAGGCTTCGAGATTGCGGCTTCAAGCACCTCATCAATATCGGCGAGGGAGGCGTATCCGGCTTGCTCAGCGGTGAGCTCGTAGCCGAGCCTGTGCAGAGCAATAATTAAGGCTGGTGTGATGACGTCACGTGCGGAACGCCCGCTAGCGTCTGCCATGTCGAACCCGGCGAGGGTCTCATACTGGGCGAGTTCGGCGAGGGTGAGTGAGTCAAAGAATCGTTCTTGAATTGTTTGTTCCATGGTGTGCCTTTCAAGTCTAGAAATCGTTGGGTAGGCCGGCTTTGTCGGCGAGTTTTCCGAGCCCGTCTTTGAGCATCCGCACGAGCTGGGTGTTATTGTCCACGATCGTGCGGTAGAGGAACGCGTTAGGGGTGATGTTTTTGGCTGGTGCCCCGTAGGCTGCGTATCGGGCGTATGGGGCGCGTTTCCCACCGCCACGCACATAGGCACCGTTTTTCCGTCTGGTGCCTCGCAGTGACGCGGCGAGTTTACCGGCCTCGCGTGGCGCACGAGATTTCGCTTCACGCGCCACGAACTTGGAGATGTCTCCCATGACGGTTTTCAGGTCGGTCACGGCGACCCCGTATGCGGTGAACGCGTTGAGGGTTTCGCGTAGACCTTCAGCGACAATAAGCCCGGTCGTATCCTCATAGATCTTTACCATGGTCATGATGAGGCTTCTCCGCTGGTTTTCTTCTCCAGCGTTGAGATCGTGAACTCGATATCAGCGGTCGAGTCTTCGGCTTGTGCCTCACTTGAGATCGTGGGGCGTAGGACGGGGAAGTTGAGCAGCCCGGTAAAGATCGGGTTATCAGCGCCTGGTGTTTCATTCCCTGAGGGTGCGAGCACGAACGGGACGTCCCGTTTGCCGGGGTTATCGAACACGGTTTGATGCAAGGATTGTGCCGAGAGGGATTGCACGAACGAGACTTTGAGCATGGGTTGGACGCCACCGCCGGGGTCTCCGAAAGTCACGGTGCCGGCGTCTTTCTCATCATCGTATAACTCGTATGAGGCGACTTCGGCGGCGTATTCTTTCCCGTCGAGTTTGATAATCAGGGAATGGCCTGTGAGCCGGTTGAATGCCATGGCTATGCTCCTATTCTGGATGTCGAGGTGATGTAGATGGTGACGGCGGGTTGTGCCGCACCGTTTGAGGGGTCTTGGATCGTGTAGTATTCGTCAATGTTTTGTACACGTCCGTATTTCGCTGTTGTGAGCTGTTCAAGAATCCAATCCGTGACCGTATCGAGTTTCACAGTCGCGGAGCGGGTGGAGAGTTTCGCCGAGACGGTCGCGGTAATCGCCCACGTGGATTCGATTGAGCCGAAGATACACCCCGGCTCAACTGAGGCGAGATCGCACCAGATCGTGTAGGGGCGCAGACTCGGCGGACGGTATCCCGCGATAGTGTACGTATCGCCGGTGAGGGTGACGGTTTCGCCGAGGAGGTCGGCGAGCCGGGTACGGTCACTCGTGATACTCATGCGAATCCTCCTCCTACGTAGGATGCGAGGAGTGGGTAGGCGGGTTTGAGCGGGTCACGGGCAAGGCGTACCGGCGCGCCGTCAGCAAAGCCGGAATAGATACCTCCGGGGGCTTGCATCTGGGTGTGGAGCTCCCGGGCAACTTGCAAGCCAGCCAGCTCGGCCACTTCTTCGGGCACTGTGGCGGTGCCGATATAGTCCGTCACGAGCCGGGCGGCATCTGCCGCGATCTGGGTCGCGTCTTGCGGGGCGAGCGTGGCCGTGTCACCTATGTTTGCTTCCAGACGGCGCGCGATACGCGGGGTGAGGGTTTGGATGTCCATCAGGGTCAGGCTTCCGCGCTTACCGTGTCGCTAAACGTGACCGGCACGATCGCTTCGGGCGCGATGACCGCATGGGTCGCATAGCCGTACACGGAAAACACGTTGGTTAAATTGGTGTTTTCGCGTTGATCGTCCAGACGGAGAGGCGCGTTGGGTGCCTCGTTGATTTCCAGTGCGGCGGAGGAGTAGCCGAACATGAGTTTCTCACCGGTCGCAGCGACGGGGAAGCGGGTCACTGTGATTTCCGTGCTCTCCCCTGTGCGGGTACGGATTGAGAGCGTGCCGATCTTATCGGCTGGTGCACCATTGAATGCGAATGCTTTCGCGTCTTCTTTCACCGTGGCTAAATACCGGAACAGGTCAGGAGATACCCCGATCCCGGTCAGCGGGTAGATCAGCTCGTTTTCGTAATAGTCGATCAGGTCAAGGGTCAGCCCGATCAGTTCATCCACGGTGAGGCTTAACGCGGCCAGGCTGGAGGTGATTTCGGTTGTTTTCACGTTCGCGGTGAGGGTTTTCTTCAGTTCGGCTTGAGTTTTCGCTTCAATCGCGTTCGCATACTGAATGTTTAGGGCACTGTGGACGGTGGAGAGGTATTGCGGGGTGGCACGGTCGATCATTTGCCGGGTGATAAGCGTGTAGCCGCCGAACGTGTTCACGGGCACGTTCCCGGCGGTCAGTTCAAGCTTACCCGTCACGAGGGTATCACCCTCGGCGGCCTGCTCCGCGACGGTCAGCGTATTAGCCTTGATTTTCGGATAGTCAAAACTCATCCCCTCAGAGGGAAGATTATGCAGATGGGTGAAAGCTTGCGTGACGGGCTGTTTTGCCGCCATTAACGCGAGTTCACGGTTTAACCATCCTGGGCGTAGAGTCGCATCCTCACTCGTCGCGGCGGTTTCGGCTAGCTCGCGTACCTCCGGGCTGGACGCGTAGGCCTTCATATAGTCGCCTGCGCTACGGTAGTCCATGAGCGGGCTCGCGGTTTGAGCCTGCTCATCGAGGCGTGCACCGAGCCGGGCGATGGTGCGGGCGTGATCGTCGAGCATCCTGGTAATATCGTCGAGCTCGTGTACCTCCGGGCTGGTTTTGCGGGTGTTCATTGGGTTTTCTCCTTTGGTCAGTAGTGAGCGAAATTCGGTGATTGATGTCTGGGTGTAGGCCGGGAACGAGACGATAGAGACCTCGAAGAGGGTTGCGGCCTCGTGGGTGATGTACATGTTTCCGGCTTCGTCTGTCGTCGCCTGCATGGTTGCCGTGTCGGGCATGAACCCGATCGAGCATTTCGTCAGCGTGCCGTCTGCGAGCATGGCGGCAACGTCCCGGCCAAGGGTCGTATCCGAGATCGAGGCGTCAATATAGAATCCGTCGTCGCGGGACTCGCTAGAGGTGATTTGCCCGATCGTGTGTTCATGCTCGTAGCGCAGTTTCGGGGCATGTTCGCCGATCTGTATCGCGCCTGGGGTGAAACGTTCAAAGATACCCGGCGCGATCTCGGTGAAATCCTCACTGTAGGGCACGGCCAGCGCGGAGAGCGTATGTAGCCCAGTGTCGGCGGGTGTGGTGAGCGTCGCTTGCCTATATTGCAGCTTCATTCGTCTTGTCCTTCTCGCTTGGGTCGTCTAGTGGTTGGAGGCCTTCGATCTGGCGTACTTCGTCGATGGTGAGGAAGCCGGCATTCAGACCGATAGCGTGGGCTTCGTAGCGGGTTTTCGTATCCGCGCGTAGCAGCCCATCAAGGTTGTAGCGGACGGTTTGCCGGTTTGGGGTGAGCGCTGTGAGAGCGTCTTCAATCTCGGACAGGTATTGCATCAGGGTTTGGCGGATAAACTGTTTATTCTCGGTCTCCGCATTGCTATAGGTGTCGGAGCTGCCATCGACGGCGGCGAGGAGCATTTTCGCGGGGATACCGTACATTCTGGCAATCTTCGTTACGGCGTCACGTTGGGATTCCAGAAACTGTATCTCGGCTGGGGTGAACATGAGTTTTTGGTAGTGCAGCCCCGAGCCGAGCACGGCGATGCCTTGCGAGTATTGAAGCGTCTCGTTGGCTTGGCTCTTGTAGGCGTTGGCTTGCTCAGCGGTGAGCGGCTGATCTGTGGTGAGGATACCGGCGGGGGCGCCGCCTGTGGATGTCCACGTGGCACCGTAAGCGGCGGTGTCTAGCGCGCCTGTGATCGTGGCGCGTGCCATGTCGAGCGGGGACAGGCCGAGGAGCTCGCCGGGCGTATGGTTGAGCCGTAGGTGCATGATCTGATCGCGGCGGATTGGTCGCCCGTCAAGCGTGTAGGCGCGTGCCTCCCGCGCGGTGTTCTTCCATGTGACGCCGACGCGCATCGGGTCAAGCACCACGAGCTCGGAAATATCCCCGTTGGGGTAGCGGTAGATACGCCAGTAGGCGTTACCGCGTTGCGCAAGACTAGAGACGGTTTCAGCAGTGAATTGCCCGAAGGAATGCAGTTCGAGGGAGGGCTGGCGTAGCCATGACGGGCGTAGCGTGTAGGGTATCAGGTCGTCGTTTCGCCACACGTCGATCGTGAGCTGGCGAGTCGAGGTCTCTAAAATAGCCAACGCTCGGTATACCGCGTCGAGGGTGCGCGGGTCACGACTCGATGGCGTACGGGTCGGAAGTATCGGGGTGGTGAGCGGCTCATACACCGGCGTCTCAGACTCAGGCGCCGAGCGTTGCCACGTGGCGAGTCCTGCGCGTTCTATCAGGTGTTTAATGCCGTTCATGGCTCACACGATAGCCAGCCCGTGCGGGGCGTGCCCGGAAATTGTGACGTTTTGTATTACGATTGTTGACGTTCCGTATTATCGGCGTGTTGCTAGAACAGTTGAAAGTCTGTGACTGATAGCATCCTCGCGGCGGCGTCTTGCGCTATCGCTAACGCGCGTAGCGGGTCGATGTTGCCCGCAGAGTTGCGGGCGTTAAGAATTGTGGCGCGTGGCGTGTTCTTCGCAGCGGCCACAGTGATCGCTTGCGTAACTGACGTCGCTCCGTCATGGACAAGTCCAGAGTTCTTCACCCGGTCGAAGAACGTTTGGCACGCTGTTGCGTACTCGCCGTATGTGAGCACGGTGATCGGGATGTTCTCCGTGGAGAGTTCCTGCAAAATTGTACGGTTCACGCCGGTATCGTCCGTGACGATGGCACGGTAGCCACGCTGGTAGAGTTGGCGTAAAGCGCCGGTAAGCCACGCGGTACCGGGCTGGGTCGCGACTTGCTGGCAGACCGGTTCACCGGCGTGGAGCCATGCGGCATAAATCGTGGCGGTCTTCCCGTCTATCCCGCAATCCCATGCGAGGACGGTTTCGTGAGGTGCGGGACGCTCGAAGCACGCTGGTGCGTCTGGGTCATAATCCCATCGCAGGGAATCCCACAAAGCGAGGTCGATCAGAGTTTCTTTCGTTTGGGTCTCTAGGTTCAGGAATGATCGGCGCCATTCCCCTATCGGCATGTCATGTCCGAGCTCACGGATTTTCCGGGCGGTCTGGGTGTAGCCGATCGCTGGATGGAACGCTAACGTGGCATCACTGTAGGGGTCGTCCTCAGCGAGGCGTTCGTCGGCGCTCCACTCGAAATAAAACCGGCGGCTTGCCGGGTCTTTCGTTGCTTCCCGTCCGCGTTCAATGTTGTAATTCAAATAGGACGAGTTCGCGGTACCCTTCGTGGACAGGCGCAGCAACTGGGTGACCTTCATTGTCAGAAACGTCGGTTTGATCGCAGTTTCTAGCTCCATGCCCTCATCGAAGTCGAATGCCCAGGTCTCATCTAGGGTGACGAAGTTGAGGTGATCGCCGTGGAGTGAGTCCTTGGTTGGTGCGAAGGGTTCAATACTGGCTGAGCGGGGCAGATACACCGCACGCTCGTAGCCCTTCCCGCGTGATATTTTCCAATCCTCGCCCCGCCAGCCACGATCAAGCATGAGTGAGTTTGTTAGGGCACGGAATCGTTTCGAGGCGTCTTTACCGGTTTGAGCGGTCATGTAGGATTGCCAGTTATTGAACATGAATGCGCCGGCGTGATGGAATGCTTCCCCGAGGTCTGACTTGCCCGACTGGCGTGGCACCGTCACATCACCTTCGGAGTAATACAATTCGCCCGGATGCTCGGTGTCGAGTTCCCAAGCGACGTTAGCAACGTATTGCTGCCATGGCATGAGTTTACGGCCGCGCACGATTTCAGAGATACGGCCAACAATCATCCCTAAGGTTGGCCGGCTCGGGTTACGGCGGGTGAAGTATTTCGGGGCGCCGGGTTTAATCATAGTAAGGCTCATCCGGGCTTCCTCCGTTCAAGGCTTGCGCGGTCAAGGTTTGTATCACCGTCGCGAGAGTGTCGTAAGGATCAGCAGAGTTCAGGCGTGGAGGGTCAGGCATTTGATCTAAGCCGTCGAAAAGCTGCCTTACAAGCGTTGTCGTCGCTACCGAGACGCGCGAGGCTTGTAAACCCACGTCGACAGAGCGGGCAACAGAAAGCAGGGCACGGCCACGCACCGCATACTTCCCGGTCAGCATCCCCGCATCATCTAATTCAGCGAGGAGGGACGATACCATGCGTTCATTTTCCCCGGGCTCATGCCCTTCAGGGGGAATATCAAACAAAGCCACAGCAGTATCAGCCATAACCACAGCCTTTCAGTGTTTTTTCTGGTTTTCCGCGCGTTATCGCGGATTTTCACCCCCGTTTTATAGGGATAATAGGGAGAACTAAACGGGAGGCGCACGAGTAAGGCCATGGGGGCTATCGGAAAAAATCAGGCGTGACAGCCGGCGCACGATACGATGCGACTTGATCGCTCGCGCGTAGGTTACACCGAAGGTGCTCAGGGCGTAGATTACTTATCTCGTCTGTTCCCCCGCGTGCGAGTGGAAGCTGATGCCCGATACTTAAACTGTTCGGGTCTGGATGACGCAGCTCAACATCAATGGGCTGTAAACATTTCGCGCAGCGATTCCCATAAACCTGCACAAGAGCGAGTGCTGTACGCCTCACCCTATCCCCCGTCAAGTATCTTGGCGTCTTACTTGCTGGCTTCTTCTTGTTCATTGTCCTAACTCCAACGCCATCGCGTATTGTTCTACCTGCTCCAACTGGGCACTGATACTCGTGAGCAGCTTCAGGATATAGGCATAGTTCTGATAGTTCCGTGCTGCGTGCTCGATATCGTCAAGCATGAGATTCACAAGCTTCAAACGCGTGTTGATCTGTGCACCGTCAGCAGTGACGAACCCGCCACGCTTCATACGTCGTGCGCGTCTCGCTGCACGGTCACGGATCAAGTCATCCGTCCTCATCGCCTACGCCTCCCCGTGGGTTTGCGTATCCCGTTGCGGGCGAGCATCTCCCACATCAACGCTGCACCCTCAAGCCCAGTATCATCCTTGACCTTCTCTACCCGCTCGTGTGCTTCAGCGTTCCGCACAGCCGCTTTCGCAGCCACGCTCGCGGCATGTAATTCACTACGAGTAAATGACGCACCCCTATCGGGGGCGTCTTCTATCTTTAGATAAGATAGGCTAGCCACCATGTCCGCATGACGTTTCCCCCGCGTTTGCGTGCCTCTCGGTTTGAAAGCATCCCCTACCTGCGCGCACCGCGCACGAGTCGCTTGCCGGCGGAGTCTCTCTCGAGCCCGAGCCACAGGCCGAGCCCGGCTAATCAGCTCCACGAGCCGGCGCTTCACAATACGGAAGTACGACGGTAACGGCTTACCCTCCCGAATACCGCCCCGAGTCCATTGCACTATCCCGAGGTCTTCCAGCACATGCAACGCGCGGCGTACATGCCGCTCACTATACGAGGCATACCGCGCGAGCTGTGGTGCAGTAGCCGCACCTTCAGCCGCACCAGACGGTAGCACTTGAGCGAACACGCCAAGCAGCACCCGGCAATGCCGATACTCAGGACTCGCGAGCTCTCCCCACCCATACGCCGACAAGGAACGCAACAGGCTAGACAATTTCCAGCCCGCATTAGGCACCGTACTACTCATCTGGCTCACCCTCGCCGAGCCGGAACACGACAAGCGCGAGATAAGCCTGCACGATCATCGACGCCACCAGCCCGCAGATGAGGAGTGAATCAACCCCAAAGGCGAGCCCCACAATCAGCAGCACGATAGCAGCAAGCTGGATAAGGAATGCGCTATTAACCCGTTTAAGCCGCATCAGGCTCACCATCCCCCACCAGATTCACAAACATCACACCGCACTCAGACAGCGCGAGACGTGCTTCACGCGACGCTGAAAGCGCACCCATCAGGGCGCTCACCTTCTCCATATCGCCCGGCTCCACATCACAGAGCACGAGATGCCGATCAATCACAGATGCGAGGCGTTTCACACTCGCCATGTTTTCCCGTAGATGATCGACCGCCATCGCCAGAATCTCGCAACGCCCACCCTCATCCAAGGCGTCATACTCACTAAGACGGGTACCAATAGGCTTAGTCATGGCTTCACCCGCCTCACATCCGATCTCAACGGGGGCAACGCCACACCAGCATCCGCTAAACGTTGCAAATCCGCCACAGTCCACCGACGAGAAGCATTCAACTTCGACACCAACGTCGGATACGAATACCCCAAAACAGACGAAAGCCCACGAAGCGACAAACCCCGCGACTCACCAAAACGCCGCACAGACAACGACACCAACAAACCAAAATCATCCATGCGCAATACGCTAATGCATTTTGCATTCATCTAGAATGATTTAGATGCATTCGGCGTGTCGGATTTGCCTTATTTGAGAATTAAATACACTACATGAACGCATTTTGTATTTTGCGTGCTAGCATTAATCACATGACAACAACGATAGATACACAGAGAATGCCAACGTATGACTTTGACGCGATCATTAGCGGAAACATCCGCGCGGAAGCAGCACGAATTGGCATTAACCAGAGAGAGCTAGCGCGGCGGACGGGAATCAACCAAGGTGCTTTGTCGCAACGTTGGATAGGCAAGCGCGCTTGGAAACCGAACGATATTGCTAAGGTGGCGGCGGCGTTAAACAAAACGCCTTGGGAATTAACACAACCCCAAGGCGATCTAGACGAGCTCCCGCAGTTGGATTCGAACCAACAACCGTTCGATTAACAGTCGAATGCTCTGCCGTTGAGCTATGCGGGATCGCAACGAGAAATACTTTAGCAAAGTTTCTTCATCATTGCTAATCAGAGATCCTAGCGAAATCAGCGGTGTTGCCAGCACCACAACCACTACAGATTTCCCCAGCGCTACAGCGCGTCAAACTGACCTAAGCAAAGCGGAAACCTTCACTCTTTTGAGGCAAACCCACGGCATCACGAAGCTCAGACTCAAGATTATCAAGCACACCGAGATCCTCTTGAGTTAAGTCACCATCTACGACGACTTCTGTAAACAACTCCTCATCGCGGTTTCGCCTGACCTGGCCACGAGCATTCGTCCCACTAGGAAGTTCCACGAACTGCTGATACACCACCGAGCGATCAACCCGCTCACGCACCATAGTCACCAACTGCTCACTAAAATCACTAAACAGAGTGAATGCGAGAGGCTCCCGGCTTGGATCCACAAAGTTAAGCATGAGCTTCAAATCGTCAAGATCCCACGATCCAAACGAAAACTCTGACCAATCAAAACGCTTCACCTCGCCAGAATCCCCCGATTCGACATCTAGCGGCGTACCTGCCGGTTGAACGCCAGTAGAGGCATCGGCGCACGGAAAGATACCGAGTTCATTAGCCCACGCCGCTATCCATACCGTGAATGACCCATACCCAGCCCGCGTAGCTGCCAACGGCTTCTTATCGGATAGATCACGCACATAGTGCGGAAGTTTCGACTTTCCAAACATTTCACTCCACCTCGCCAGTCACACCAAGCGGCACAAACACACGAGCAGACAACGAGTGAACAGCAACTGCTGAATAATCCTGCGAGGCGTCATGCTGTTCACGAATCGCCCTACCCGCAAAAAAGCCCAAAACAAGAAGCACAATACCAAGCACAACTCCGATCACCAGATTACGCCGTTGAATTCGCCGCATCTTGGCAATATCATCATCAGTCAAATGCGAGCCTGCGGCGCGCGCATGGTTCAGCCCGTCACCCTTCGCCATACATGCCTCTCAATCAAACGGAAAATGGTGTCGATACATGTAATTCTACGAACAATTCCGCTGCACTAACACTCGGAAGATCAGCTCCGTCGCTCCGCGCGATTGCGCACCCACACACCACAATCCTCATCGTGCTTGCAATCACGCTCCGCGCGATTGCGCACCACTTCGTCGATTTTTGATCTCGAAAGCAAGCTTTCGGATCAAAAATCTCCTCGTGGTGCCCCGGGCAGGACTTGAACCCGCGACCAAAGAATTATGAGTTCCCTGCTCTAACCATCTGAGCTACCAGGGCGATGCCAAACGCAAGGTTTGAGCACAACAATACTAACGTGTTTTAGCTGAAAATCATATTTAGATCCATCAGGCCAAGATCACACCACTGCGCATCTATTGCCAGACTCAGGTATCCACCTCTGAAAACTTTTCCCGCTGGGTCTGTAGCTGCACAAGGCGCTCGAATAAAGCCTTCGCCTCCGGAGCGTCTTCCCCCACCCTGCGCAGTTCCGCACGCAATTGGGCAATTTGCCGGTTATACCCATACAGAATCAACCGCATCATCACGCCGCGCACATAATGCCACATATTATCTGTACGCGATTCTTCCAAAGGCTCCACCGCCAATTGAGACACCGCCCGGCCAACCACATCATCAGAATAAGCAAGCACCTGCTCCACATACCAGCGCAACGCCTCAGACTCCGCCTGAGCCTCATCAAGCCCACCTGCCATAAGCTCTTGCATCTTCGTATCGTGGATTTGGATTCCACCGGCCGCTCGAACCGCATCGTGCACAGCCCGATACACCGGCACTGTAAAAGACTGTTCAGGAAGATGCTGGGCATTAGCCCACATAGCCATCCGTGGCAGTTGCAAAATCACATCAAGTGCTGCCCTCTCTACCCGTTCCACCGGATCGGTGATACTGGCGCGATCGGGCAATACGTGCGAATCACCTGCCTCTACATCACCACGAGCATCATGGTCTTGCCTAGACGCCGTAATACGGGCTTGCGCCTGCCGCCCTGCATTCTCACGCACGGCAATTATTACCGCTTCACGTACTGTATGTTCATCCATACCCAGCCATCCAGCGAGCAAGCGAACATACTCTCCTCGCAGTACCTGATCACGAATACTCGCCACAATCGGTGCCGTAAACCGCAACCCAGCCGTGCGCCCTTCGGCGGTGCGCAAAGGTAAACCGTCAAGCGCAGAACGAATCACGAAAGCAAACAGCGGCTCGAACTGATTGATCTCCTTAGCGAGTTCTTCATCCCCGTATTTAAGACGCACATCGCACGGGTCAAGCCCTTCGCGAAAGATCGAAACAAAGGTTTGCGCACCAAACGTTTGATCCTCCTGAAAGGCACGCACAGCTGCCTTCTTTCCTGCGTCGTCTCCGTCGAAGGTGAATATAACTTCCCCGCCAAACGCTTTACCGGCGTCAAGGATCACACCCGAAGCCACACCTTTAGAATCGCCTATCAAGCGCCGAGCGATCTTTGCATGCTCATGCCCGAAAGCTGTACCACACGTCGCTACGGCTTGCTCCACACCAGCAAGATGGGCGGCCATCACGTCAGTATAGCCTTCCACTATGACGATGCGCCGATCACGCACTATCGACTTCTTCGCCAAATCGAGTCCATAAAGCACCTGCGACTTCTTGTAGATCAGAGTCTCTGGCGTATTGAGATACTTCGGGCCGTTGTCGTCGTCGCGAAGCCGCCGCGCGCCGAACCCTATCGGTTCGCCGGTAATAGAGTGTATTGGCCACATGAGCCTGCCACGAAAGCGATCATATACACCGCGAGCGCCTTGCGATACTAGCCCTGACGCAGCGATTTCTTTCTCGGTGAAACCTCGACGCCGTAATTCGCGAAGCAGTTCATCCCATGAGTTGGGCGAATAGCCCACCTTGAAATGAGCGATCGCCTCATCAGAAAAACCGCGATCTGCCAGCATTTTCCTTCCCTCAGAGGCCTCGGGTGTAGAAAGCTGGGCGATATAGAATTGCTCAGCCACCCGGTGGGCATCTATCAAGCGTGCACGGGTTATCTCTTTATCACCGGACTGCTTGCGCGCAGATTCGTCGTATTGAAGTGTGATCCCGTTGCGAGAGGCAAGTAGCTCTACCGCTTCTACAAAACTCACGTGCTCAATGTTTTCGATGAAGGAAATCACGTCCCCTGATTCGCCACATCCAAAGCAATGGTATCTGCCCACATGCGGGCGCACATTGAACGACGGCGTCTTTTCATCGTGAAAAGGGCACAGCCCCACGAGTGAATCCATCCCTGCCGGTTTGAGCGCAACATAAGCGCCAACGACGTCATCAATACGCACGCGGGAGCGAACCTCGTCGATGCTGTCACGTTTGATCAAACCAGCCATAGGCTAAGCATACCCGCTCCCTAAACACTCCTAAACCTGTGTTATCTCACAGCGTGCGTCACGAGCCGAAGATGAATTGCAGTAGCTGTATGATGGTGGGCGATCAACACAACCCCTCATGGAACGGCTTTTATCAACGCAACATAACGTGGAGGCGCTTCAGTTTCAGAATGTATCGAGAACATTCAAGAAGGGTAGTTTCCTGGCCGTTCATAATGTAACCCTCGATGTCCGAGCCGGCGAGTTGCACTCGATCATTGGCCCGAATGGCGCGGGCAAAACCACACTCGTCAAAATGGCTGCTACACTCTTGCACCCAAACTCTGGAACTGTAGCTATCAATGGGCATGACGCCGTGCAAACCCCTGTGCTGCCCGCCGCAATATGGGGCTCGTGCTCGGCGGGGCCTTGGCTTTTACCCGCGCGCCACCGCGCAGCAGAATCTACGATTCTTTGCCGATGCTGCCGGGATACAGGGCAAAGATCTCAATCACAATGCTGGCACTCCCCACGGGCTTAGTTTCTTTGGCCACTATCACCGCTATTTCACGAGCACACAGCGTGGCACATCTGCAAGCGAAGCAGTTTCAGTGGCGAATCATGCCGCAATAGCGCGCATGGAGCATTCTTGCCGACTGGTCGGTCAAAGAAGCAATCTGATCCACGAATACACGATCTTTGCCTGCCGCATCAGCGTCTCGCCATAATTGGAGGAACATCGGCTCAAGCCGCTGTTCAGGCTCATCGGCAAGCGCATCCATGAGGTCGAAAATGATGCTGCGCTGCTCGAAGAAATCTGGCTCATGCTCGCGCGGCGCCATTACAAAATGCACTGCCAGCCCCTTCAGTATTGTAATTTCAGCCAAGGTATCGCGTGGCACCTGGACGTTCGCCTCGTAACGAATATGCCCCACCTCGCCTTCCTTTTCCACGGTGGCTCGCGTCACAGAAGAAATGAATCGGCCGATAAGATCAGAGGTTAAATCCTTCAGGCGCGCGAGCGATCGCATCGAACCATCAAAACCTTGGGGCCACGATTCCACCGTGAGCAAGCGATCGAGCGCTGCGCTCAGCTCGTCACTAGTAATCGATGTGCCGTACCACGCTTGCGTCGAATGAATGACGGCGCTTCGGTTTGAGTCGCTCGAAAAGTCCATCGTTGCGAGCGAGGCTTTTCTCGCTGGATACATGACGGTGTGCACCACGGAGTCTTCCACATCATGCACGCAGTAGGCGATATCGTCAGAAAGATCCATGATCTGCGCCTCAATGCATCGATTCTCGCCATGGTTCCCATGCGCCCATGAAAACACCGGCAAATCATCGTTATATACTCCGAACTTCGGGGTTGAAGCACCTTGAGGCCCACCGAAGCGCGGCCAAGGGTATTTGATCGTGGCATCCAAGCTTGCCCGCGTGAGGTTCAATCCCGCAGGGCGGCCATCATTATGGAACCGTTTCGCTTCTAGCCGGGTGAGGACGCGCAACGTTTGGGCATTGCCCTCAAATCCCCCAAAGCCGGCCGCAAGTTCATTGAGA
>JALFZJ010000011.1 GCA_022783665.1 Arcanobacterium sp. | reverse complement strand
TTTTTGTGCACAGTCTATGATGAGTGGCTGAGCACAGACGTTGGGAAAGTGTTTGTGCAGGATTTTGATTCCGCATTAGCTGCTATGTTTGGTCAGCCTAGCGTGTGTGTTCATGCCCCTAGTTGTGGCAACAACTTCGCAATGGAGTTTAACGGGGATGTGTACGCCTGTGATCACTGGGTGGAACCACAGTGGCTACTTGGCAATATCTCCCAATCCACATTTGAGGATATTGCACGAACCGAGCGGATGCAGAAATTCTCTGAGAAGAAGCAAAATCTTCCGCCTCGATGCGAACAATGCAAGTATCTCAGACTGTGTTGGGGTGGATGCCCCAAGGATCGATTCGTGGGATCAGGCGTGGCAGGAAGCGCTGGAGATTCTAACGCGGAATCGCCGCGGTACAACTATCTATGCAAAGGCTATTACGCTTTCTACGACCATGCATGGAGCTCCCTGACGAAGATGGCACGCTTGGTGGCCTCGGGTCGCCCTGCGGCAGACGTGATGCAGACGAACCGGCAATAATCCATGCGGCCCTGGCATGGCGACGCAAAGAGTGCACTGCCATGCCAGGGATCTGGATGGCCAAGGCGCATTTGCGCTTTGCGCGAGCAATACGAATGGAAACAGAAAGACGACGCAGCTCTTATGGACGCAATTGTTAACGCATTAGTGATCGGGCTTCTTATCGGTGTGGTGGTGGGCCTCTTAGGAGCGGGTGGAGGAATCCTCTCGGTTCCCGTACTTGTTTACCTGTTGGGGCAGGAGGCTCACAATGCGGCAGCTGGGTCGCTTGTGATTGTAGGGCTCACATCGATTGTCTCGCTGGTGCCGCGTCTGCGTCAGGGAACCATAAAGTGGCGCGACGGAATCATATTTGGACTAATATCCGTGGTAGGAGCTCTTCTTGGCGCCCGCATATCCGTACTCGTGCCAGAAGTGCTCCTTATGATCGTGTTCGGTGCTCTGCTGATCGTTGTCGCTATTCTCATGGCTGAGCGCGGCGTGAAAGACTTACGGGCAGAGCGAAAGCGTGGCAATACCAGCGGAAGAAATGCCGATGAACCTGCCGAGAATCTCATCGGCGAATCAGCATCGACACGCCGTGGTAATACAGCAATTGTTCTCGCTGCCACATGCATCGGACTACTGACGGGCTTTTTCGGGGTAGGAGGCGGCTTCGCCGTGGTGCCTATGCTCGTATTGGTGCTCGGTTTTACGATGAAAGAAGCCTCGGCAACGTCACTTGTCGTGATGGTGATATCTTCTCTGTCAGGGTTGATAGGACGTATCGGTACGGATGTGCAGATTGACTTCCACGTCGTTTTACCTTTTGCCTTTGCCTCAATGCTGGGAGGACTCCTAGGTGGAATGCTGACCAAACGGTTCCGTGATGCCCCGCTAACGCTTACTTTCGCGGCCTTGTTGGCAGTTGTGGCAGCGTATGTGCTCAGCGTGAATATCGCTGCGCTAGTGTGAAGTGATGGTTATGTAGCTGAACGGCGATGCGTGCTCGATGTATTTCAATCTGCCGTGATAGCCGGGTGATAGTCCCATAGCGCGAATCATCAGTTTCCACAACGTAGATCATCGCCGCGATTATCCACATCGCGCGGAGTGCCGTCTCCTTGTTACGTCTAATTCGGTTGAGTGGATACAGGGCACAGTGTGCCTGCCGATGTGTAATGACTATCAAGAAAGGACTCTGCCCGTGTTCACCACAGAACCAGTGAGGCGGCAGCTCAAATATGTAACAGCGATGATTATGGTGTTATTCGTCGCAGTCTCCTCATTTGCCGCAACGGTGCAGCCATCATATGCTGCAACGGCCGAAGCTCGCGATCCGCTCGGCCTTGGCAGGATCGGTTATATGATTTCTCCATACAATGACGGGAAGTCACAGTTGTGGCTTGGCGCTCAAGCGATAACTGATCAAGATTCAGATGCGCCAGCATTTTGCACCCAGATGACGATCGATGCCCCGACCTCGAGTTCTCAGATCGTGGCGGTTGATACACTGTCTCAACCTTTAGTTAAAGCCCCTGCAGGATTAGCATTGACGACGCCGCAGATGGCCTATCTCCTAGGGAAATATCAGTACTCTAGCGATCCGAAAGTGCTCGCAGCGCTTTCGTACCTTGTACACGCCAATTATGAAAATGGTGATCCCCGTGGGAGCGGAAAGTCGCCGTGGATTCCAGGAACCTCGCTTGAGGCGAATATCAACTGGATGGTCGAAACTGTGAAACATCACGGATCTTTCATCGACGACCAGGCGCGTTCGTTCGTTGCGGAAGCGGTGAACTCTGGTGCAATTACGTACTCGATTGAGGGTGTGAGTGGTGATGGCCGCCGCGAAGGTAGTCTTGATGGTCTCCAGGTGAAAAACTCCGCAGGCAAAGCAATTACTGGAAGTGCGTTGAAGGTGAAACTCCACGGCCCGGCCGTATTTGACGAAACGGGTACCGACACTTGGGAGGGCACTTCACAGGCAGAGCCAATCACCCTCGCC
Source organism: Arcanobacterium sp. (assembly GCA_022783665.1). Taxonomy (GTDB): domain Bacteria; phylum Actinomycetota; class Actinomycetes; order Actinomycetales; family Actinomycetaceae; genus Arcanobacterium_A. Next base: position 1,669 of record JALFZJ010000011.1, on the reverse strand, counting down.
TGGCACTCCACGGGAAATGGTGAAGTGACGTCAACCGTCACATATACTTCAACGAGAAAGACGCTGCGTCTGCTCAATTCTGGTGCTGATAAGCAAAAGACTTTGACCTATGGGTCGGATCAGATCAGCTCAGATCTTGAATCCGCTCCAGGCCCATCGTGGAAGGTGATCTTCGATTTTCAGCCAATCGGAGTCTCACATGTACAAAAGCTTTCAGATTCAGGGCGATTCACAGATGTGTTTGATGCAAGTGCCGATCCGAACTATGGCTCAGGCGAGTGGATTTCCTTGGATGAGGCTGAAGCACAGAAATACTCTCTCAAAGCAGGGTACGTGCCTATCACCTACATAGCCACGGCATATTACCTAGGAGAAACGCCTCGCGCTCGCAGTGCTGATGTGCCACAAGATGCGCACAAGATTGGTAGCCGTAATGTGGTGGCTCGCGGTCCAGGTGAAATCGAGGCGTCGTTCACGACACAAAACCCTGGCTTCGTGTCTATCGTATGGGAAGTGGTGAAGCAAAACCAAGGTTCCGCAGCACAGCTGGTGCACTCTGATTGGAAAGACGACTTCGCGATACCGCAGGAAACGACGTCTCGACGCCACACCGCTGAGATTGCGACAGCCATATCAATCCGCGATACTCACGCGGGCACCTACTTAGTAGACGACGTATTCGTAACTGGATTCGCGTCAGATCACCCCAACTTTGCGGGAGACTCGCGGTTCGTTGCCGATACCAAAGTTCTTGAGCAGGAGCTGTGGTTCTTTCCAGAGGGCGTTCAGGCTTCTGAAGAGAATATGGATGCAGCCGAAAGGATTGGAGCCACCGTTGAAATTCCTGCTCGTAACGGGTTCTATCCGAGCGTTGGCGCTACATCATACAAGGTGAAGCAAGATGCCGATGGCACGCCGATACCTGGTACGTACGTATTTGTTACCTCTTTTGCGGGTGACGACCGCGTGGCTCCTTTGCGTACAAGCTTTGAGGATGTGACTGAGCAGTTCACTATAACCCACGAGCCTCAATTACGTACCACTTTGGCAGATGCCACATCGGGAGATGAAGACGTCGTGAAGGTGCACACCGAACCGGTGCCTGCTGAAGGCACGCGCACTCTCATTGACACTGTGTGTTACACAAACCTGAAGCCTGGAACTCAATATGAGCTTCGGGGTGTGCTGATGGATAAACATAGTGAAAAGCCGGTAGTGACGCCAGAAGGGCAGGACGTGCGTGCCGAAAAGAGCTTTATCCCCGATACAGCCAATGGATGCATCGAGGTAGCTTTTGACGTTGACGCGTCAATGTTCGCTGGTACAACAACAGTGGCTTTTGAGACGCTCTACGAGGATGGCAAAGAAATCGCCGTACACGCAGATATCGATGATGAGAATCAAACGCTCGTCTTTGAAGATAAGCCGGACGAACCAGAAGAGCCGAAAAAAGAGGAGGCTGATACGCCAGCTACGTTAGCGCGAACCGGATCGGCGCTTGGTGGCGCGGTAGTGATGGCATCAGTTTTGGCCGGAGCTGGTTACCTGCTCGTGCGCAAGCGGATCTGATGTGCCTGTATGAAGGACTATTGAAAGTAAGGCATGGATGGTTGAAGCCGTGAGCTGAAACATAATCACTGCAAAGCTCAGCGAGCTTTGCAGTAGAGAG
>JALFZJ010000007.1 GCA_022783665.1 Arcanobacterium sp. | reverse complement strand
CACCGGGATGATAGCCAGATCGTGTCCCATTGCCATGTATAGATTTGCAAGCGTCTGAGCCTCGATGCCTTGAGCCGAATCCACAAGCAGGATTGCTCCCTCGCATGCAGCGAGCGAACGGGATACCTCGTAGGCAAAATCCACGTGACCGGGCGTATCAATCAGGTTGAGCACATATGGAACGCCGTCTCGACTCCACGGAATACGCACAGCCTGCGACTTAATGGTTATACCACGCTCGCGCTCAATATCCATGCGGTCGAGGTATTGGTCTCGCATATCTCGCTCTGATAGCACACCCGTGAGCTGAAGCATTCGATCAGCGAGGGTCGACTTACCGTGGTCGATATGTGCGATGATGCAGAAATTACGGATGCGCGTAGGGTCTGTGTGCGCTGGCTGAATATCCTTCAGTTCCGCTTGCGTAGTAACTGGCAACGAGCTTCTCCTTTTCTCCTGTTCCAGACTACCAGCGGCGTGTTTAATCTCCCCAACCAGCGCGAAGTGACGCCGCACAAGATTAGCGGGCTCGCCAGCGTACACGTGGCGAGGTGAGGCTGGGTTACGAATGGGCGTACGGGGGGGAAGGCTCCACGCATAGCGTGGAGAGGTGCACCCACCAAGCCCGAGCAGACCACAGCACGCCGACGCACGAGTCGAGCACATTGATCAAGCAAACATAGTATCGTGAAGTCGTGCACGCCACATCCCGTCGAAGGAGCAGCTATGAACTGGCAGTCAATGGTGAAATCGGTTGCGCGCTCCGCGGCTCGCACTCTAGTGCCGCACATCAAGCGTGAAGCGCTGCGCCAATTGAATCAGGGCGGAAAGCCTCGCGATGGCAAGCCTCATTTGCGTACCACTAAAAATGCTCATACATCCGGGAGCTCGGCACAAGGTAAGCAACAAGATCGATCATCGCGGCTCCATACGACTAGCCACAATCCTGTTCCCGAAGGCTTTCCCCAACCAGGCGATAGACCGCTTCCATGGAGTTTCGCAGAGCGCGGCTTACCGAATTTTGAGTATCGCCCCGAGCGTGACGGCGCCCCTGATCCGGGCGAAGTGGTGTGGACCTGGGTTCCCTTTGAGGAAAATGATGGGCGAGGTAAAGATCGCCCTGTACTCGTTGTGGCCATGGAAGGCGAGTATGTGATTTTCGGTCAAATGACGTCGAAAGATCATGCGAAAGGTAAGGTCTATCAGGATCGGTTTGACCGTTGGTGGATCGATCTCGGTGCTGGCGAATGGGATTCGCAAGGTCGGCCGTCTGAGCTGCGCCTAGATGTGCTGTGGATCGTGCACGAGGATCAGGTGCGCCGAGGCGGCGGCAAACTGCCGGAAGAGAAGTTTAGAGCAGTCGTTGCTGCCATAGCGAAGATTAACGGCTAGTTCGCAGGGGTCTGACGGCAAGGCTGAATGTATACCGCATAGAAAACGACGATCGGGCTGTGATACGTCAGCCCGATCGTCGTACTTTTCACCCATTCGATGAGTAGTGAATCATCCCATCGCGGAATTCAAGTGCCTCACTTCGCGAGTTTTGCAACCTGAACGGCGAGTTTCGATTTACGATTAGCCGCTTGGTTCTTGTGGATTACACCCTTGGATACAGCAACATCAAGCTTACGAGATGCTACACGCAGTGCCGCTTCAGCCGCTTCCGCATCGCCTGCCGCGATCGCTTCGCGCGTCTTGCGCACATACGTCTTGAGCTCAGACTTGTATGCCTTGTTGCGCTGACGGCGCTTCTCATTCGTCTTGATACGCTTTTTCTGGGACTTAATGTTTGCCACTGTGTATACTCTTTCGATAATTCGCTTTCGCGAACGGATACGGTCGGTGAGGGGTTGCCTTCTCCGGACTGCCAGGCGTGGGGCACCCGTGGTTAAGGATCAGGCTGGACTCCGCTGCCCGACCAGGCGCAAAGTCCAGCTACAGATTCTACCAGCGCCACCACATCTTCGGTATCTGCTATGGCGACCCAGACGCGTGGAAGTGATCACTATCTTGAATTGATGACCTCTGCAACGCTCTTGCTCTGGGATCCTAGCGAGGGCGGGTGCGCGGCACGTACACGAGATCACATACTGCTCGATTACGCCACACACCACGCCGTCTGTCATTCACGGATCACGTAAGCGAAGGCATCTAGAGGTTAGAAATAATTGCCTCAACTGATGCCTTTGCATCACCCAGGAGCATCTGCGAGTTCTCTTTGAAGAACAAGGGGTTTTGCACGCCGGCGTATCCAGCGTTGCCCATGGATCGCTTAAACACCACCACGTTTCCTGCTTCCCACACTCTAAGGACGGGCATACCCGAAATCGGTGAGCCTTCCTCTTCGGCCGCAGGGTTTACTGTGTCGTTAGCACCGATGACGAGCACGACGTCGATATTTGCAAAATCGTCGTTCACTTCGTCCATTTCGAGCACAATATCGTAGGGCACCTTGGCTTCTGCCAAGAGCACATTCATATGCCCTGGTAGACGGCCGGCTACTGGATGGATGCCGAAGGTGACGTCCACACCTTGTGCTCTTAATTTCGACGTAAGATCAGCAACCGCGTGCTGTGCTTGCGCAGTTGCCATGCCATAGCCCGGTGTGATCATTACTGTGTTGGCATCTTTGAGCATTGCTGCTACCTCAGCGGGCGTCGTTTCGCGATGTTCGCCGTAGTCTTTGGCTTCGCCAACCACCGCGCCATCAGAGCCGAAACCACCCAGGATGACGGACATAAACGACCGGTTCATAGCCTTACACATAATGTATGAGAGGTAGGCACCTGAAGATCCGACGAGTGAACCGGTAATAATCAGTAGCGGGTTCTGCAGCATGAATCCTGCGGCCGCGGCCGCCCATCCAGAATATGAGTTCAGCATGGAGACGACGACTGGCATATCCCCACCGCCGATTGCGGCCACAAGATGCAAGCCGAGTGCCAGAGCAATAAGAGTCATCAACACGAGTGCAATCCACTGTTGCGCAATGTGCCCGTCGGCCGTGATGAACCATGCCATAAGCACGAAGAATGCCACGAGCGCGCCGAGATTGAGCCAGTTGCGCCCTGGAAGCGTGAGGGGTGCACCCTTGATTTTTGCCGACAGCTTCAGATACGCAATGATCGATCCTGTGAACGTGACGGCACCGATAAAGACTCCGACGAAAATCTCACCGAGATGGAATCCGAGTTCTCCACTCCCGCGGTACACATTTCCTTGCGGCCCAAGGATTTCAATAAAGGTGTTGAATCCGATGAGTACCGCTGCTGCACCCACGAATGAATGCAACATTGCGATGAGCTCAGGCATGCCGGTCATTTCTACGGTTTTCGCTTTCCAAATGCCGATCACTGCGCCGATTGCGAGAGCTACCACAATAAGTACGATCGTAAGTGCAATATTGCCGCCGTGCGCATCGCCGGCCGCCGCCTGAGCGATACTCACACCGATCACGGCAATGAGAGCGATTGCCATGCCGAGAATACCGAACTTGTTGCCGCGAAGCGCGGTTTCGTTCTTGCTCAATCCAGCGAGGGCAGCGATGAACAAGAGTGCGGCTACAAGGTAGGCAAAGTACTCGATATGGATACTCCACCCGCCTACTCCTGGGAAGGCGGTTTTCACAGCAGATGCACCACTAACGAGGGTCAGAAACGGGCTAGCCATTGATTAGTCCTCCTTCCGGAACATGCCGAGCATTCGGTGAGTGACGAAGAATCCACCGAAGATATTGATTGACGCAATGAGTACCGCGATGAATGCGAGGATGGTGACAGCAATATTCGATGAGTGCACCATTGAGATAATTGCGCCGACCAATATAATCCCCGAAATAGCATTTGTTTCCGACATCAGTGGCGTATGCAAGGAGTGCGTTACAGCCGTAATCACGTAGAAACCTACCACGATCGAAAGCGCGAGAATGATGTAGTTTTGCAGCATACCTGCTGGTGTGGCAAGGACGAGAGCGATCAGCACGATGGCAGCAACGATGCCACCTATCGCCCAGTTACGGCGTTTCACCGTGGCCGCGCGGGCTTTTTCAGCTTCCTTTGCGGCTGCCGCTGCTTCTTGCTCTTCCTTAGTTGGCCCTGACGGCGCTGCCGATACTTTCACCGGAGGCGGTGGGAATTTGACTTCACCAAGGATCGTCACGGCCATCTGTTCGATAACTTCGTCATCCAGGTCGAGGGTGAGATTGCCGTCCTTTTCTGGCGTGGCGAGCTTAAAAAAGTTGACGAGATTCTGCCCGTAGAGCTGCGAAGCCTGTGCTGGGAGGCGCCCGGCAAGATCTGTGTAGCCAATAATAATGACGCCGTTGGGCGTCGTCACGACTTCACCAGGTACGGTGAGCTCACAGTTCCCGCCATTAGCGGCTGCCATATCCACGATGATTGAACCTGGCTTCATCGCCTCGACGGCTTGCGCACTGAGCAGCAGAGGAGATTTTCGGCCAGGTACGTTAGCGGTTGTAATGACGACGTCGCTCTTGGCCGCCTGCTCAGCGTAGAGCTTTTCGGCAGCCTGAGCCTGATCGGCGGTCATTTCTTTGGCATAACCGTCGGATGATTCTTGTGCGGGCGCCGGGATGGGCACAAAGCTCGCACCCATTGATTCAACTTGTTCGGCGGTTTCGTTGCGCACATCAGTTGCGTTAACGATCGCCCCCATCGAGTTTGCCGTACCGATTGCCGCGAGGCCTGCCACACCTGCGCCGATCACATAGACGGTGGCTGGCGGCATCTTTCCTGCGGCCGTCACCTGGCCTGTGAAGAGGCGCCCGAAGTGTGCTGCAGCTTCAACTACGGCACGGTATCCAGCGATGTTGGCCATTGAGGATAGTACGTCCATGCTTTGTGCACGCGAGATTCGCGGCACCATATCCATAGCCAGGCCGGTGAGCCCACGTTGTGCAAGCGCTTCGATCGTCTCCGGGGAGCGCCCAGGAGCCATGCGTGCAATCAGGGTTGCACCGCGCTGCATCATATCCAAATAGTTCAGTGGTGGTGTGTCGAGTGCGAATACAACGTCCGCACCCCAAGCCTCAGCCGTTCCTACAATCGCCGCACCAGCTTCTTCGAACAGATGATCGGGAAAGCTGGCTTTTTCACCTGCACCCGCTTCAACGATCACATCGTATCCAAGCTTGATGAGTTTTCCGACGGTGTCCGGAGTGGCTGCCACCAGAGTCTGCGCTTCGTCAGGCTCGCGTGGAATACCAATACGCACCTTTTCTCCTTCGATTGGTGTATTTTCTGTGCGAGGCGCATGCACGTGGAGTCGTTCGGTGTGCTTTCGTGAGGCTGCTTGGGCGCTTTGCCATCCAGCGCTCCCCGCCGATCTGTACGCTTATGCGCATCTACAGTGCATCTTACCGGCTTTATGCGCGATCTTTGCACTTCACACGTCTTGCTGGGTATACCACACGGCAATCACGTCACAGCTCGAGCCCTGTGCTTTCTCATTACTGGCACACACGTGCTACTGCCCTTCTATGGACAATCAAGCAATTGACCTTCTGTTTTGGTGCGCACATGCTTTCTCTGACTGCGCAATCGTGATCGCTCACAGTCTAGCCGGTGTAGGGTGAATATATGAGCGAGATTACTGTGGCAATTCATCCGTTTTGGACTTTCGATATTGACGTTCCTGGGGCAAAGATTATCCGATGGGATTTTGAATCCGCACCACCTGCAGGCGGTGCGGATATTGTGGTCACAAGCCACTGGGCGAAGCCCGATGCAGTAGAGTTGGCACAGAAAGCCGGAGCATCACTTCTGCAAATTGGCTCAATTGGTTTCGATATGATCGATCCCGATGCGCTTGGCAGTTTACGCGTGGCCAATGCGAAGACTGTGCATGAGCCGGCCACCGCCGAGACTGTCGTCCTTGATCTTCTTATTGCACTGCGTGATGTGCCGCGGATGATGGCCAATTCTGCGAATAAGAACTGGGAACCTTTCTATGCGCCAGGTTTAACGGATAAAGAGATCGTTCTGGTGGGCGTGGGCGGCGTGGGTTCGCAGATCGCTCAGCGTCTTGAGGCTTTCAATGCACATATTACGTATGTTGCTAGCCGTGAACGCGACGAAGATTTTGGCCATGTGTATGCTCTAGATACTGCCCCTGATAGCGTATGGGCTAAGGCAGACGGCGTGATCACCGTGATTCCCGCTACCGACCAAACACGAGGGATCATCAACAAAGATTTCCTCGCCAAGCTCAAGGACGGCGCTGTCGTGCTCAACGCTGGGCGCGGCGTCCTGGCTGTGAATGAGGATCTTGTATCGGAAAAGGACCGTTTGCGGATCGTCTTGGATGTAGCTGATCCGGAGCCTCTACCAGCAGACTCTGCCTTGTGGGATGCAGCATTCTTCATCTCGCACCATACGGGCGGTAATACCGACGCGATGCAACCACGTATGAAGGCAGTGGTAGAACAGCAAATCCACGCTGCTCTCAACGGAGACGACTTTATTAACGTGGTACTGCCAAAATAGGCACGCCGTGACTTTGGGAGGCTGGCCACTTATCGCAGATGACGGGCTTTGCCGATGGCAAGAATGGCGCGCTCGATGGAGTACCACGGGTCTCGCGAGCCGCCTTTGACGTCATAATCTGCTTGAGCGATCTCGCAGATCGCCACGCCGATGGCGCGCTGGCTCCATACCCGTAGCGACCGCTGGGCTTTATCTGCCACCCATGAATTGAGCTGTAGATCCACTGGTATCGCATTACTACGAAGGCCAATGATTTGGGCCATAGTACGGAATTTTGATGCGAGCGCAGTCACGATCATCACGGGCACTGCCCCCGTATGCTGTGCGTGGCGCAATAGCTCCACGGCTTGCCCTGTATTCCCTGCAACGACTGCGTCAGCCACATTAAATCCCGTCGCTTCAATCCGCCCCGCGAAATATCGGTGCACATCGCTTTCATCAATCTTGCCTTGCACGTCGGCAAGTAATTGATCGGTGGCGCTGAGCAATTCGCGCACATCAGAACCAACGGCGTCTACAAGCGCATGCACAGCCTCCGGTGCGATCGCACGTTTTGCGCTCTTCACTTCATCAGTGACGACGCTCGGCCGATCTTTGTTTGCCACTTTGCCAATCGCGACGGTAGGTACCTTCGCGCGTGCACATGCATCAAGTATCTTCTTCCCGCGCACTCCCCCATTATGTTTGAGAATCATCCATATATCAGGCTCAGGCGAGCTCATGTATGCAAGAAGGTCACTTTGGAAGGCAGTGTTGAGTTTTTCAAGGTCAGGTACAACAATTGCCCGTTGCTCACCGAATAACGATGGACTCGTGAGCATCGCAAGCTGCCCTGAATTATACTGCGAGACATCAATTGCGGTGATGACGGCGTCCGGCGCGGCCACGCGAATACGTCGTCTTAGATCATCTAAGGCACGCTCGCCGTAGACGGGCTCACCACTTTTGATGAGTATCAGCGGAGCTAAATCAATCTTGGGAAGCAGCATATACACATTATTGCATGGGGTACGCACACAGTTTTGTGGACGGTGCAACGCATCATGAAATGGCCTTATCCGGGCATGATTCGGCAAGGCCGCGATCATTGCGCGCCTGCCAACAGTGCAAGGCTTGCATGTTCACGCCATCCCAGCCTTGCCTGCCATATGCGCTCTTTCACCGAACCAATACGCGATCCTTCACTGAAGCAATACAGGCTACTTCACCGAACGTTGAGCATTGCAGCTGGAGAATACCTCCTCAGCGGTGATTGTGATCGTGCCGCACCGCATTGTTGAATACATAAACGACGCATGCCACAGTTCTATTGCGCGAGGTGTTGGGTGCCCATACGAATTCTCCCCCACGGAAAACAACGCGATTGTTGGGCTCACTCGACTCGCGAGCGTAGCGGACTGATCCGCAGAGCCATGGTGCGCCACCGCCACCACATCGTATCTGTTGGCGCCAGTGGCAAGCTGCGATTGAATTTCTTCAGGCGTATCGGCTAGTGCGAGAAGTCGATGATGCTCGGTGGATGCACTGACGACGAGCGAATCACTGTTCGACGCATCTTCACTGCCACGCGGGTGGCGAGGTGAGAGGATTTCGATCCAGCCATTGTGTGTAGCGCCTTCTTGCACACGATGTAGTGGGATGCCGCGGCGCGCAAGATGAGCGTAGACCCGCTTGGAGTTTGCTAAAGGATAGGGATTTGGGCTTACCCATACGGATCCTACATCGGCGTATTGCACCACAGTATCGAGAGCTTCTACATGGTCTGTATCGAAATGGGAAAGAATCAGGAGCTCAATCCTCTCGACTCCGGCCTTGGAGAGGCACGTTTCGATCTTATGAGGTTCTTGCCCGACATCGATCAAGACGGTTTCTCCCCTCGCACGCGCGAGCAAGCCTGCACCCTGCCCTACATCGCATTGGATGATCTCCCAATCATCCGGTGTTCCACCGTTATCGTTGAGTATTGAACCGATGGCGTATAATCCAATACCCAGCAGGCCAGCACTGAGCACGGCATAGAGATGCACCCTATTGACTCGCCATGGCGCGATTATTCGTCTGTCTGTTGGCTTACTGGCACGTTCACCGAAACGCGCCACCGCGCATGCAATCCCGATAAGGCACAGCAAACTGCAACAGTTGATTACCGTTACCGTCCATATATCGAGGTGGCCTGGCGGCCACATAGCTATGCGCGTGCTCACGAAGCTGATCCATTTCGCGCCGATCGATGCCACATCTAGGGCGATGCTTGCCAGCGCACCACACAGCGGCAACCCTGATGCCACAGCGCCGAGAAGCCCGAGTATCGTCATTGGCGCGATCACTGGCGCAACGGCAATATTAGCCACGACACCCCATGGGGATACGGAGTCTTGAATATCGGCTAGAAATGGCGTCACAGCAATCTGTGCCACGCCTGGCACAGCAATAGCTTGGGCAGCCATTAATGGCATAATCGGCGTCATAGCATGCGCGGCGCGTGCACTAAACATCACGATCCCTCCAGTAGCGGCAACAGAGAGAAGGAACCCCAGAGACGTCGATAACTCGGGTACGACGATAGACACGCCAATGACGACCACACACAGTAGCGGTAACGCCGTCGTCTGCCGGCGCATGAATACTGCAAGAACCATGAGGATCCCCATCAGTGATGCGCGCAGTACTGATGGGTGCATGCCGACGAGTGATACAAGGAATACAATCGCAAGTGCACCGCACGCAGCAGTCATTCTCCTACGCCGAATACCGCACAGCATTATGACCATCGAGAGCAAGATCGACACGTGCGCACCCGATACTGCGGTGAGGTGGGTGAGGCTAACGCTTCGCATTGCACTCGTGAGCTCTTGGCTCAAACCGGCGTCATCACCGATGACGATTCCTCGCAATAGCTCCCATTCAGGGATCACACTATCCGAGGCGTGTTGAGTGAAACGAACTCGAATCTGCTCAGTATAGCTAGAGAGCACGGGAATCTCCGGTGGCTCATAGTGCGATGCCGAAAATCTCATCGGGATCGTGACGCCGGCCGTCTCATATCCGATCCGTACGCTCAGGAGCGCAATGAGCGCCATCCATACGGCTATGGCTTGGGCGAGCACGCCCCTAATTAGAGGGAACACGGCAAACCGCAAAAGAATCACGGCGCATATTCCCGCCAGCGTGACTACCACCGCGAAAGCTACAGCAAGGCAGCCACTGTCACCGCCGTACGTCATATGTGACGCTATGAGTAGATTTGCACCCAAGCATGCGGCAGCGCTGGGAAGGAGGCGGTAATCCTGATGCACAGCCATTATGACGACGCAGTGACGTATTCACGGATAGAGGCAAGCGTCTTCTCTCCGATCCCGCTCACGTTGAGAAGCTCTTCTACAGATCGGTAACGGCCGTTTTCCTTCCGCCATTCGATGATCGCTTGAGCGGTAACTGGCCCGATTCCCGGTATCTGTTCGAGTTCACGTGCAGATGCCGTGTTGATGTTGATCTGGGCGGATTCGCCCATTCCCTCGCTACTCGCGCCGTCAGCCGATGCGGCATCACCTGCTCCGCTCGTTGCCCCCTCCGGTATAGCTTCTCCGACTTGTGGTACGTGAATATGTGCGCCGTCTGAGACTTTTGCAGCGAGATTCACGGCCGTCACGTCGGCACCGTCAGTAAATCCGCCTGCCGCATCGATTGCGTCGTTGACACGATCTTTACCAGCGAGTTCCACGATCCCTGGCTTCGATACTGCTCCAGACACGTATACGACGATTGTCGACCCAACAGCGCCAGCCTCCTCGCCACCGCCTGATGCGTTTTTCGCCGCAGAATCAGAGCCCTGGGCCTGCGTGTTTTGAGGTCTCGGATCTTGAGAGTCCTCAGGCTCTTCAGCAGCAGCACCTGATAGGGAAAACCCGGTAGCCGAATCTGCACTAGTGATACGCCCAAGGGCAAACATCGTGACGACGAGCAGCACTATCGCAAACGCCGTCAACGCTTTTCTATTGAACGCGATCCTTGATTTTGGCACATTCGAAGCCATTGACGATACGTCATCTCCAAGTGAGGAAGCGAAAGCAGTATGGAGAAAGCGTTGGATATTCGTCTGTGGTTCTCGATGAAGTTCACTATCAACTGCGCTTGAGGTGGGCGCATTATGCGCGCGGCTCTCCCGCGGCTCATCGGCTATCGTGGGGCTGAGCTCAAAAGTCGAACGTAGACGCGGCGGAGGTGAAGGCATACGCCAAGAGTGCCATGCCATATATCCACCGTGGCACGCTCACGCCAAGCCGTGGATTGCGCCGATAATCTCTAGTACCTGTGGATAATAACCTCAGTTAAGGCCAGTTGAGGGTGAAGGCGTGGGCGGTGATGGATGCACGGCGTGGTTGCGTCGTCTACCATGAGAGCATGACGCAAACGAATCCCGCAGAAATCGCGCGACTCAAAGCCGAAGCACTTACAGCACAAGCACAAGCCCTAGCTGCACAAGCGCAGGCTGCAGCCGCGAAAGCCGCTGCCGCTCAGGCAGAACTTGATGCGGCACTCGCAAACGATGCTACGTCCATGGAACCTAGCCCGAATGCCTTAAGCGATTACGCCCGCCAGGTGGATGAGGGATATCGCGCTGAGGGCAGTGCCATCACTGTGGGATGTTTAATGGAAGGCACCGATCCTATACCAAACGTCAAGATCTCACTGCCGCTCGCCATGCTTAACCGCCACGGCATCATCGCAGGCGCCACAGGCACAGGCAAAACCCGCACACTACAATTGTTGGCAGAACTGCTCAGTCAACAGGGAGTAGCCGTATTCGCCACCGATATTAAAGGCGATCTTACCGGAATGTTAGAGCCAGGGCAGGACTCACCAAAGCTTCACGAACGCGTCCAAGCACAGGGCCAAGAATGGTCTGCCAAGCAGTATCCAGTAGAGCTGTATACACTCGGAGGGCTCGGGAGCGGTATACCGATTCGTACCTCCGTTACCGATTTCGGCCCGATTCTGATGGCAAAAGTACTGGGGCTGAACGAAACACAAGAATCAGCTCTCTCGCTCATTTTTCACTGGGCCGACCACAACAAATTGGCACTCATTGATTTAGCCGATCTGCGATCGGTGATCTCCTACCTCACCTCCGATGGAGCCAAAGATGAACTACGCGAGATAGGCGGTATCGCCCCTTCGACTGCCGGAGTGATCTTGCGCGAGCTCGCGGAACTCCAAGCACAAGGTGGCGATGACTTCTTTGGCGAGCCGGGCTTCGACGTCATCGACCTCCTCAGCCCTGCACGTGGGGGTTATGGCATCGTGAATCTCTTGGAACTGCCTGATATTCACAGCCGCCCTGCACTGTTCTCCACATTCGTCATGTGGCTTGCAGCTGAGCTTTTCCAAGTGCTGCCCGAGGTAGGCGATAGGGACAAACCCAAGCTGGTCTTCTTCTTCGATGAAGCACATCTGCTGTTCAATAACGCCACACCTGAATTCCTCAACCAGGTAGTCCAAACAGTACGCCTTATCCGTTCAAAGGGTGTGGGCATGTTTTTCGTCACGCAATCTCCTTCTGATATCCCAGCCGAGGTTCTTGCCCAGCTCGGGGCTAAAATCCAACATGCTGTACGAGCCCACACACCCAACGATGCCAAAGATCTTAAGAACACGGTGAAGACCTTCCCAACATCGCCACTTGATCTCACCAGTGTGTTGCCCGCACTCGGTACAGGAGAAGCGATCGTGACGATTCTGGACGCAAAAGGCCGCCCCACACCAGTTGCTCCAACTCGCATTTTCGCACCCGCAAGCGTTATGGGCTCGGCCAGCCCGGAGGCTATCGAGCGTAGCGTGAGCACCTCGGAGCTCGCTACAAAGTACGCACACCGAATAGATCCAGAATCTGCAGCAGAATTACTCGATGCACGAATCCGCGCTGAGAATGCGCGCCGCGAAGCAGAAGAGCAGGAGCGAAAAGCTGTAGCCGAGAAGGAAAAAGAGCAACAACGGCTCGCCCGAGAACTTCAAAAAGAAATCGAGGCCGAACGTAAAGCAGCCGAGAAAGCTCGAGCCCAAGCCGCTCGTCAAGCTGAACGCGAAGCGGAACGTGCGCGAAAGCGCAGAGAATCAACAATCGATGCTATCATCAAAACCGCTGGGCGCACAGTGACGAGCAGTATTGTGCGTTCTATATTCGGCACACGGCGGCGCTAACCCTGCTTTAGCGATACCTAGAACTTCGCGTCAGGTCACGGGCAGCAACACACTCGACGTCCCGGACTCACTCGATGTAGCTGAGCGTCGCCGTCATCGAACGCGCGGCTCCAGGTGCTAGAGCGATACTCCCGGCGGCATCTGCACGATTGAATGCATCAGGAAGATGCGACAACGGTTCCAGAGCGATCGACTCACGCGCCTTCTCGCTCAGAATATCGCCTGTGAAGACGTGCACAACCGAGGCTTCAGCAGGCTCTTGAGCAAGTTCAATCCTCTGCGTGGACGACAGATCTGACAAAACCGTCGTCACCACGCCGTCCTCACCTGGCACGAGGCCTCGGAATGACGTGTTGTATTTGTTTGCTCCCAAATAATCAATGACGACGGGCGCTTTCACTCCCGAATAGGCAGCCTCCCCCGCGCGAGGCACAAGATCGGGATCGACGAGAATCTTCGTGCGTGCCGGTATGGTGAGGGAATAGTTCGAGATCGTCTTATTCCCAGGAAGTTTCACATACGGCTGCCAGCCGATAGCCATAGGAATGGCGTGATCATTAGTGTTGATCACTGTGATGGTGACGGTGAGATGCTCCACATCGTCTGCACCCATATCGAGAGAATAACGCACAAGCAACGTGAAAGGCCACGGGTAGCCCTCTTCCCCTGGGAAATCGAGCCGCAGATTGAGGGTTGCCCCAATCGCCTCAGCGGTAAAGTCATACTTCCACGCCAAGCCGTGGATCAGTTCCTTGCCTTCAGGAACGGGTACTGTGTACTTCTCACCAGCAAATACGTAGGAGTTACCACGCATGCGGCCAGTCCACGGAGCGGCGATGGTGGAGCGTTGAGCTTCGGCGGATTCAAAATCGGCTCTATTGTGATAACCGTCAATCAGGTTGGCTCCTGGCCGTGGCTCCCAGCTCAACACAGCAGCGCCACGTTCAGCCACTACTGCCCGTGCACCCGATGCCGATTCGAGAGCCCACGCAGGCATTCCGTCAAACTCGATCTGTTCTACGCGTTCACCGTTCGCCGCGGCCATACACTCACTTCCTTCTCTTCGCTCTATCAGAGTCGATACTCTTCGCCGTTATGCACTGCGCTTAGGGCACAATGTTTACAATCTTGGGAGCTCGTACAATCACTTTGCGTGGTGTGCCGTCAAGATACTGCTGCACACGCTCAGCTTTCAATGCGAGCGCTTCGAGATCAGCTTCACTAATATCTGCAGGCACCTCGATGCGATCGCGCACTTTGCCTTTCACCTGAATCACGCAGGTAACAGTATCTTCAGCAAGCAGGGATTCATCGCTCACTACAGGGAACTCAGCGCGCGCTATCGATTCGGTGTGGCCGAGTCGTTGCCACAATTCTTCTGCGATATGAGGAGCAACAGGAGCTACCATTTTCACGAGCGCTTCGGCGGCCTCGCGCGGCACGTCTCTACCCGTGAGAAAGTTGTTGAGCACAATCAACTTCGCAATCGCGGTGTTGATGCGCATATTCGAGTATTCGGTAGTCACATCGTGAATCGTGCGCGCTACCTGCTTGCTCGTTTCATGATCCATTGCCGTATCCACAACGCGCAGCGCACCAGTTTCTTCATCCACGATATTGCGCCACAGCCGCTGCAAGAATCTCTGCGAGCCAACCACGGCGCGAGTCTCCCAAGGGCGGTCGGCGTCGAGGGGACCCATGCTCATTTCGTATACGCGGAAGGTGTCAGCCCCATAACGCTCACACATTTCGTCTGGAGTGACGATGTTCTTCAGGCTCTTGCCCATCTTCCCGTACTCACGGTTCACGGCCTCACCTCGCCACGAGTACGTTACTTCCCCACTGCCGTCTGATGCTGGTACCTCTTCCACTTCTTCAGCCGGCACATACTGCCCTCGCGAATCAGTGTATGCGTAGGCCTGAATATACCCTTGGTTAAACAGCTCGTGGAAAGGCTCGCTCGAGCTCACATATCCCAGATCGTACAGTACTTTGTGCCAGAACCTGGCATATAGCAAGTGCAATACGGCATGCTCCACGCCACCCACGTACAGATCCGTACCTCCGGTCGCCTTCCCTTCCTTCGGACCCATCCAATAGTTTTCATTTTCAGGTGCCGCAAAGGCTGAATCGTTGGTTGGATCCACGTATCGTAGCTCATACCAACACGAACCAGCCCAGTTAGGCATTGTGTTCGTATCACGCTTGTAGTGTTTAACGCCGTCACCCAGATCAAGCTCTACATTTACCCAATCGTCAAGGCGCCCGAGCGGTGGTTCAGGCTCTGAGTCTGCGTCGTCAGGATCGTAGGATCGCGGGCTATAATCTGGCGTATCGGGCAGCTCAACAGGCAGCATGGATTCGGGCAGAGCGTGCACAATGCCCTCATCATCGTAGACGACGGGGAACGGTTCGCCCCAATAACGCTGGCGACTAAAGAGCCAGTCACGCAAACGGTACGAGGTGGTGGCCTTGCCGTAGCCATGACTCTCAAGCCACTGCGTCATGGCGGCCTTGCCTTCGTCCTTGAACATTCCATTAAGGGAGATATCATCATTGGCGGAATCGATGATCTCGCCGTCTTCTACCCAAGCGCTTTGCCAGTCGAAATCATCGGCGGCACGCATCGTCGGAACGATATCGAGATCGAATTTCGTGGCGAAATCAAAATCGCGTTGATCATGGGCGGGCACTGCCATGATGGCACCAGTACCGTATCCCATCATCACGTAGTCCGCAGTAAAGACGGGCACAGGCTTACCATTGACCGGATTTGTGGCGAAAATGCCTGTAAACACGCCCGTCTTTTCTTTATCGAGATCTGCTCGATCAAGATCCGATTTCATTGAAGCCGCGCGCTGGTATGCCTTTACTGCCACGCGCGGATCATCTGGCGTAGCGCCATCAATAGGTTCGCCCTTCCATGCCTCACGTGTGCCTTCCGGCCATGAGGCCGGCATGTTGTGTGGTTGAAGCATTGGATGCTCTGGTGAAACCACCATAAACGTAGCGCCGAAAAGAGTATCTGGGCGCGTCGTAAACACCGTCAGTTTCTCGTCGCCCCCTTCGTGATGGGCTTCGAAGACGACGTCTGCACCGAAAGACTTTCCAATCCAGTTGCGCTGCATTGTGCGCACTTTCTCTGGCCATTCAAGGCCATCGAGGTCCGAAGCCAAGCGATCCGCGTAGGCGGTAATGCGCATCATCCACTGGCGCAGCTCACGTTTGAATACGGGGAAATTTCCTCGCTCCGAACGCCCATCGGCGGTCACTTCTTCGTTTGCAAGTACGGTACCCAAACCTGGCGCCCAGTTCACCGGAGCGTAGTCTACATACGCTAGGCGGCGGCTATTAATCGCATCAGACTTCTCTGACTCACTCAACTGCGCCCAAGGGCGTCCATCAGGTGTGGGAATAGACCCATCCTCATACCCCGCAATGAGTTCAGTAATTGGGCGCGCACGCCCAGTCGTGCCCTTTTCGCGCCCCGGTGCATCAGCGTCATACCAGGAGTTGAAGATCTGAAGGAAAATCCACTGCGTCCACTTCATATAGTCGACGTCGGTGGTGGCAAAGGAACGACGCTGCTCATGGGAAAGGCCGATGATGCGCAGTTGGCGGCGCATATTGGCGATGTTTTCGTCCGTCGTCACGCGCGGATGTTGCCCCGTTTGTACGGCGTATTGTTCTGCGGGCAGACCAAAAGCATCAAAACCCATCGTATAGAGCACGTTTTTGCCGCGCATACGCTCAAAACGCGCCACCGTATCGGTGGCGATATAGCCGAGGGGGTGGCCTACATGCAAGCCTTTCCCCGAGGGGTAAGGGAACATGTCGAGAAGGAAGAATGTGTCTTGGGGAAGCTCCCTATCTGGATCAGCGAGATCCCCAACGGGATTTGGCGCGTTAAACGTGCCGTGCTCGTCCCAGTAGTTTTGCCACTTCTTCTCGATCTCGCCTGCAAGCTGTGCAGTGTATCGATATGGCGTAGCGGCGGGCGTTTCGACTCCCATTATTCTCCTCAAGGTTCCAGTTCGGCGTCATTCTTGCCTTGTGTAGCCGTGTGGGCACTATAGTAACCGTTCTATGCTATCTCAGCCTTCCGGCGATTCCCCAAAGGAATCAGTAGATGGTCGCACCCCGCGGCAGAGCAAGTGGCTACACTGGATACATGAGCGTGTTTTCACAGATAATCACCGGCTCCCTGCCCGGCCGTTTTGTATGGGCAGACGACGTTTGCGTAGCGTTCGCGACGATAGAACCGGCGCAGCCGGGTCACGTACTCGTCGTACCTCGCGAGGAAACTGATGTGTACTATGATGTACCGCCGCACGTGTTTGCACGCATGGCAAACGTAGCGCAGATCATCGGAAAAGCCCAGGTGAAGGCTTTCCATACGCCGCGCGCCGTCCTGTCAATTCTCGGGTTTGATGTGCCGCACACTCACATCCACGTGATTCCTGCTCCTGATCAAGAATCTGTGCGCACCGTCGGCGCTAAGGCCGCTTCTGATTCTGAGCTCGATAGCGCGATGAGCGCTCTGCGCCAAGCACTAATAGATCTCGGCTATGGAGAAAATGTGCCTCCAGATATGAGTTCGCCTCGATTGAGCGCCTGATCGCTCTAAAAGAAGATCACCCAGCGATCCCAGAAGACGATGATCGTGAAGGCGATCATCGCGAAGTACCAGGCTCCAATGATGACGAACCTGCTGCGTACGAGTGCACGGCCGAAATGGCTCGCTTTCTCACCCCAATGATGAGCTTGGAGCGAGCGCGCCCATACCGTAACGAATAGAGGAATTGTAGCAACCCACACGAGTACGCAGTATGGGCATAACGATCCTTCAACGAAAAAGGACTCATATTGGAACCACAGCACCCAGGCAATCGCTAGGGTTACTCCGATAGCGAGCAATTGCCACAACCATGAAGCAAAACGCGCCTTAGCGAGCAGTGCCAATCCAAGAGCAGCGATTCCAGCGAAAAATGCGAGCCCCCACACAGAATTCGAAACGCCAAATAAAACCTCGTTTTGCCACGTACCGATCCACTTGCCACAGCCTACAAGCGGATTGATATCGCACAGGAGTACCGCATCAGGGTCAGAGAGCTTCTGCTTTTCTGCCATGAGTAGACCGATGGAGGAAAACGTTCCGACGATCCCACTGATAAGAATCACAGCTGCTGTGAGACGCTCCGCTCCCCCTGCAAGTTGCACCTCACTCGGCGTGGCTCGTAAACGCGCCAGGCGGGCATCGATCTGTGCTTCAGTTAGGTTGCTCAAAGTTGTATCCTCTCAGCCCTTACACCGTTAGTACGTAATCACGTGGCACTACGCAGTTCGTAATCTGAATCCTATTATGCCGCGTTGCAGCCATGCACCTTGTGATACGCTGTGGCGTCTGATTGAATTGTGGCGTAGATGCACAGGCAACCTTCGAGTGCCAAATACTATTGAGTGCCAAGAACTACATGGAGAGGCTTTCTCGTGGTACAAGGGAAGAAATCAATCATCGCGCGGATCAAGCAAATAGCGCCGAGAGAATCGCCGCTTGCTGAGCCTGCGTCGAGTGGGCAGCAGATATCTGAAACAGTCGAGCAGAACCGTGGAATCGACCCCACAACTTCTGTATACAAGGATCTTGAGCTCGCGCCATCACACACTGATTCGCTTCAAGTGAGCCCCGCAATACGCACTCTCGCCTCATGGAGCTGGCGCTTACTCGTTATCGTGGCAGCCGCTACCCTCCTTGGCTGGTTGGCTGTGAAGTTTTCCATGCTGATCATTGCACTGCTTGTTGCCGCACTGATCGCAGTCGTTGCTGAGCCGCTCGTGAGTTTTTTCAAGCAGAAACTCAATATGCCTCCCGCAGCTGCTGCGGCTGTAACGCTTATTGCTATCCTGCTCGTTCTGGGTGGTCTCATCGGCGGTTCCAGCACGGGCATCTATCAAGGATTCTCAGCCTTGGGAGATAACATTACGAGCGGCGTCAATCGCATTATCGAGTGGTTGAATGCCACATTCCCCGCTTTCCAAGACCACATCGACAGCGCATGGCAGCAGATTCAGAACACGCTCAAGGCGAACTCTTCCACGATTATGGGTGGCGTGATGAGTGTGGGTTCTTCCCTATCGAGTTTCCTCGCCGGCATGGTACTGGCATTCTTCGCGCTGTTCTTCTTCCTTAAAGACGGCCGCCACATATGGCATTGGATCGTGCGCATCATGCCACCGCACTATCGTGATTCCATGAATGAGGCCGGTATTCGCGGCTGGATCATGCTCGGCAATTACACACGTACGCAAGCAATTGTGGCTTTTGTAGACGCATGCGGTATCGCGATTTTTGCCGCGATATTAAAGACGCCGCTTTCGCTCGTCTTCCCTATTGCAGCTCTCGTCTTCTTGGGTGCGTTCATCCCAATCGTCGGTGCTTTTCTTTCCGGCGGCGTAGCTATCCTTGTAGTTCTCGTCAATACCGGCAGCCCGTTCATGGCATTGATGATGCTCATTGGTGTGCTCGTTGTACAGCAAGTCGAAGGCCATCTGCTTCAGCCGATTCTGCAGGGCAATGCTTTGAATATGCATCCGCTCGCGATCGTCCTTCTTGTGGCAGGTGGCTCCGGTGTAGCAGGTATTGTGGGCGCATTGTTCACAGTGCCAATCGCAGCAGCTATCAATGTGATGGCGTTGTATCTCAATGGTCACGACATGTATCCATATCTCAACGACGCCGAGAATCGCCCGGGTGGAAAGCGCAAGGATTTCGCCACTTATTCTCAAGACTACTGGCAGAAATTCGATTCGCAGATCGCTCAAAAGCTTCCACCCAAGGAGATGCGCGCTGCGAAGCGTGCAGCTAAGAAGGCCGCGAAAGCTGCTAAGGCTCGCGGATAATCCTATTTGTGGCGGTAGATGATTATTCTTCCCACAAACGAGTGAATCTCAAGGTATCCAGCTGGTAGCACACCAAGCACATCTTGATTACTGGGCAATTGCTCAACTTCTAACACGGCTCCTCCTCTCGATATCCCGTTACACTCAGGATCTCAGATGGGAGGGGTCGAGTTTTTTGGACGTTTTCGCTACCGGCATGCAACGATCGGCGGGTGTTGGAGAAGCTCTCTCTATGCCCCGATATAGTAGCCGTTTGCATCCACGTCATGTGCCTTATGCACAATGAGCTCTTGGCCAAGATCCTCAATCTGCGCGCGCAACTGTGGCAGGTGAGATTCAAGATCCGAACCCTCCCAGATTGTTGTGCGCACTTCGATTCCAACTCCATACCGAGCCCGAGCCTCAAGTGCAATGTGGAGGGATTCCCAGGCTTGGCGCGCAGCTCGAAGTGAACAGCCCACAGCCTGGGGCATATCCTCAGGTAAGCCCTTCACGTCAATACCAATCCACTCCGGGCGCGTCGCCGCATCATCGAGAAGGGCAGCGAGGCGCCCAGGCAGATAACCACACGTATGCAGGCCAACAGGAAATCCGGCGTCATGGATTGCAGCTATCGCTGCCCCTAACCCGCGCTGAGCAGTGGGCTCCCCGCCTGAAATCACAGCACCATCAAGTAAGCCTTTACGCTTGCCCAAGAGTTCAAGAAACGCCTGTAAACTCTGCGTACCCGCGGAAAACCCCTGGAGCGCCGGGTTGTGGCAGTAACGGCACCGCCACGGGCATCCCTGTGTGAACGCCGTAGCGGTGAGCTTGCCCGGCCAATCGGTAGCCGAAAACGGGATAATTCCGGCAATACGGAAATCGGATACTGCGTCCATTACCTTTCAATCCTGGTTTCGCAAGAGCAATAGACTACACGAGTGCTTCAGAGAAATACTGGCGCTCGTGGAACTCTCCCTGCTTGCCAGTATTGAAGCTCTGCATCGGACGGAAATAGCCCATGACGCGCGTCCACACCTCACACTCTTCCTCACACGTGGGGCAGAACATATGCTCCCCCGAAATGTAGCCGTGATTAGGGCAAATGGAGAAGGTAGGCGTCACCGTAATATAGGGCAAGCGGAAACTCTCCAAGGCACGGCGAACCAGATTCTTGCACGCCTGCCCGGAACTCATCGCTGCACCCATATAGAGGTGGAGCACAGTGCCGCCAGTGTACTTCGTCTGAAGTTCTTCTTGAGCCGCAAGCGCCTCAAAGGGATCAGGGGTGAAGCTCACCGGAAGCTGAGAGGAGTTGGTGTAGTAGGGCTCTTCGGGGCTGCCAGCTTGGATAATATTCGGATAACGCTTGCGATCTTCGCGAGCAAAACGATACGTCGTACCTTCAGCTGGAGTTGCCTCCAGATTGTACAAATGCCCCGTATCCTCTTGAGCTTGCACGAGACGCTGGTTCACGTAGTCGAGCAAACGCGCCGCCATATCGTGCCCGCGGTCGTCAGTGATGTCATAGGCATCATGGGTGAAATTTCGGATCATTTCGTTAATGCCATTGACGCCGATCGTCGTGAAATGATTGTCAAGATTGGGTAACCAACGGCGTGTGTACGGATATAGGCCGCGCTCAATAAGAGCACTCACAGTTGCACGGCGGCGTTCAAGCGTGTCGATCCCAAGGTCGATGAGATGATCAAGCTCTTCGTACAGGTGAGCCTCATCGCCAGCATGCAGATAGCCCAGGCGTGCACAGTTTATGGTCACCACGCCGATTGAACCTGTCAGCTCCGCAGAGCCGAACAAGCCATTTCCGCGCTTCATCAGCTCGCGAAGATCGAGCTGGAGACGGCAGCACATGGAGCGAATCATCGACGGATCAAGATCGGAATTGACGAAGTTCTGGAAATACGGCAAGCCGTACTTCGCCGTCATGTCAAGAAGCGCATCGGCGAGCTCAGAATCCCACTCGAAATCTTTGGTGATGTTGTAGGTGGGAATCGGGAAGGTGAACGGGCGCCCATCAGCGTCTCCCGCCGTCATCACTTCCATAAAGGCATGGTTGATCATGGCCATTTCTTCACCGAGCTCACCATAGGTGAAATCGCATACTTCTTCCCCAATATAGGGATATTGGTCTGCTAGGTCAGCTGGGCAATTCCAGTCAAATGTGAGGTTAGTGAACGGTGTTTGCATGCCCCAACGGCTTGGCACGTTCAAGTTGAAGACGAATTCTTCGAGTGCTTGCTTCACTTGGCTGTAGTTCAAACCGTCAAGACGTACGAATGGCGCCATGTACGTATCGAAACTCGAAAACGCCTGAGCACCTGCCCATTCGTTTTGCAAGGTGCCTAAGAAATTGACGATCTGGCCACATGCTGAACTAAAGTGCTTTGGAGGTGCCGAGGAAATCGTACCCGGCACGCCATTGAAGCCTTGTTCGAGCAACTGCCGTAAACTCCAGCCTGCGCAATAACCCGAAAGCATATCAAGATCGTGGATGTGAATTGCGCCCTCGCGGTGCGCGGCACCAGCCTGCGGAGAAAACACCTTATCGAGCCAGTAATTTGCTACCACTTTGCCCGAGGTATTGAGGATCATTCCGCCGAGTGAATAGCCTTGGTTTGCGTTTGCACGCACGCGCCAATCTGCGCGGTTAATGTAATCGTCGAGAGTCTCTACTGGATCCACGAAACGCTGCGTATGAGGTGAGGAGCCCAACAGCTCGTGGCCTTTACCCTCATAGTGGTCATACCCACGAACATCTCGGGTAGCTGCTGTGTCCTCTTCGTCGCGAAACGTCATCGTCAATCCTTCTCTCTAAGCGTGCTTCACTACCGCGGACGAGCGATGGTGGTGAACCGGGATTTCATCATCGGGCGCGGTGACCGCCAACACCGTCAGCAGATTGTATGTGGTACGTATTGGCTATTGCTTTACGCCAGCACCGCGCCGCCATCCCCAATATATAGCTATCTATCTCGATAGCGCCACAACATGTTGTGTTGGCGTGTCGCGCTACTCGCTGCGCATCCGATGGGCGATTCCGGCATCTATCACCGCAGAATCAAGCGATTAGCCGATTGTCTCACACCATTTAACACCATTGACACTGCTCCATCGCGTCGCCCAGAATACAGCGCATACTGCTCAGCAATGCCATCGCGAACCTCGCCCTATGAGATGTGAGACGACGTTCGTGCCGTTCTCGCTCAAGTTCAGGATGCATACATGCACTATCTCAACCCCTACAATGTAAAGGAAGCACACGAGACGACGCGCGGAAGGCAGAATATGGGTCGGCATTCACGAAGCAGTTCATCCACTCCCTCCCCCGTTGACCCCACACAACCTGCCGGGCACGGGAAGAACTCCAATCGCATCGTAGCGATGATCGGTCCGGCGTTCGTGGCTGCGGTGGCGTACGTAGATCCAGGAAACGTCGCCGCAAATATTTCAGCCGGCGCCCGATATGGTTACTTACTCGTATGGGTTCTCGTGCTGGCCAACGCAATGTCAGTCGTGGTGCAGTATCAAAGTGCGAAACTCGGCCTAGTGACGGGTAAGTCGTTGCCCCAGGTGCTTGGCCAACGTCTGTCGCGCACGCCTCGCCTTTTGTATTGGATACAAGCTGAGCTCGTGGCAGCTGCTACCGACCTTGCAGAGATCGTTGGCGGAGCTATCGCACTGAATCTCCTCTTTGATTTGCCGCTGATCTGGGGTGGGATTGTGATTGGCCTCGTTTCGCTTCTGTTGCTCGCGCTTCAAGGCCAGCAGAAACAACGAGTATTTGAGACGATTGTGATCGGCCTTCTTCTTGTGATCACGATCGGCTTCGTGGCTGGGCTTTTCATCGATCGCCCGTCAGCGAGTGGCGTATTGGGTGGCTTGGTGCCACGCTTTAGCGATAATGGATCAGTCTTGATTGCAGCATCAATGCTGGGTGCTACAGTGATGCCTCATGCTATTTATTTGCATTCCTCCCTCGTGAATGATCATTTTACAAGCGCGAGCCGGCCAACGAAACGCCTGCTGCGGGCGTCAAAGATTGAAATTACATGGGCACTTTTGCTCGCAGGTGCTGTAAATATATGCCTTCTTTTGCTGGCCGCTACCGCTCTGAGTGGCGCTAGCGGTACCGACACAATTGAAGGTGCATACCACGCTATTGCCTCTGCTCTCGGCCCGATCATTGCCACGCTGTTCGCCATCGGCCTCCTCGCATCAAGCCTCGCCGCCACATCAGTGGGCGCGTATGCCGGTTCGGAGATTATGCAAGGCTTGCTTCACCGCGAGTTTTCCCTTGTGGTACGTAGATCGATCACGCTTGTACCTGCACTCATCGTTCTCGCTCTCGGCGTGGAGCCAAGCTGGGCTCTCGTAATATCACAGGTAGTGCTCTCATTTGGAATACCCTTCGCCCTCATCCCCCTCCTGTTGTGCACGCGCAGCACACGCATTATGGGCGAGTTTCACGATAAGAAACCTGTGCAAGTCATTGGCGGCATCATTGCGGCTTTGATCGTAGCTCTCAACGCGATCCTTATAGCACTCACCTTTTTCGGATAAAGCGCGCCGTTTGCGCTCACAGTTCGCTCACAACGAGGCTCTCGCGATTTACGCGCTCAAACTGTCACGTATTGCAGCGCCCTCGCGAAGCATGTAGCCGAGCACGTAGCCGCTCATCCTCATAGAATGGAGAGGAATCTGTAGATAGGCCTGCCGGGCGTTGCATTGATGAATTCGAATAGATCAACGCGCGTCGCCCTCGAACGCAACACATCACACGCATAGGCGAAGGAGCACCGATGGCTGAGAACACAATGAAGATTAAGGTTAGCGAGAATGGCCCGTATATCGTGACTGGGTCTGTGCACGTTGATGAAAAGATCATCACACCGGAGGGCAACTCATATCGTTGGGTTGATGGCCGCGAGATCGAACAAAAAGGCGAAAAGTTTGCAATGTGCCGTTGTGGGCATTCGAAGCACGCGCCCTACTGCGATGGCACCCACGCCAAGATTGGATTCGACGGCACGGAGACGGCTTCCAAAGCGGCCTATAAGGATCGCGTAGGATATTTTGACGGCCCCGTCATTGATCTTGCCGACGACGATCGTTGTGCTTTTGCCCGTTTCTGCCACGCCCATGAGGGTGACGTGTGGACTCTTGCAATGTCTGCCGAAAGTGACGAAGAGGTTGCTATTGCCACACAGACCGCGAGTAATTGCCCTGCAGGGCGTTTGACGGCGAAGCCACACGGTGGCGATTTCATCGAGCCAGAACTTGAGCCCGGAATCACCGTAGTACAAGACCCTGAAAAAGGCGTGAGTTCCGGCCTGTACGTCCATGGCGGTATCACGCTTGAGGGCGCAGACGGCGAAACCTACGAGCTTCGGAATCGGTATATGCTCT
>JALFZJ010000053.1 GCA_022783665.1 Arcanobacterium sp. | reverse complement strand
AAAAAAACAACCAACAAAAAACTGTCAGTCACAAAAAACATGCAGCCAACCAACCAACCCCACACACAGCAGAACCAGCCAGCCAACCACACACACAACAAAAAAGCTGACACACTATCGAGAAATCAAACAACACACCCGCTTGAGAAACGACCCGTAAGCCTTTCCCCAAAAGAGCAACTATTCAATAGTACATCTTTTTGATTATTTGTCAAATCCCATGTCTTTCGAACTCAGATCCGACCTTCATCAACGAGTCAATCAAACTCCGATGCCTCTATTCAATAGTGGCTGCCTCGCCGCAGTTTTTCAACCGCCATGCCCGACAACAGATAAAAACTATACGCACCAACGAGCCGAATTCCAAACTCGTTGGCCGTAAGCCTGATCACACATGTAGAACCCCAAGATTCTTCCGGCCTTTTCTCACCAAAACGAAGGATTCTCCTAGCGCATCCGCGCTCGTCAACACTCGCTCAGGGTCGTCAACTTTCACGTTGTTGATGTAGGCACCGCCACCTTGTACGGTACGCCGGGCAGCTGCTTTGCCCTTTTCGAAACCAAGAGCTACAAGCGCATCAATGATCGAATCACCAATCGAAACCTCAGCAGAGGGAAGTTCTTTGACGGCTTCTGCGAGCATGGCCGCATCTGCCGCGTGCGGATCACCCTTGCCAAAGAGCACAGCAGAGGCTTCACGCACACGCGCCGCCGTCTCTTCCCCGTGTACCCATGACGTCACATCATCAGCCAACACCCGTTGGGCCTCACGTGCGCCAGGGTTATTCTCAACGCTCTGCTCCAACGCCTCAATCTCTTCACGTGTACGGAACGTAAAGACCTTGAGCATTCTCACCACGTCAGCATCCGCAGTGTTAAGCCAGAACTGGTAGAACTTATATGGGCTCAACATCTCTGGATTGAGCCAGACGGCGCCACCTTCAGTCTTGCCGAATTTGGTACCGTCGCTCTTCGTAATGAGTTGATTTGTGAGCACATGAACCGACGCACCCTCAACCTTACGGATAAGATCCATACCGCCAGTCATATTGCCCCATTGGTCATTGCCACCAACTTCCAAAGTGCACCCATACCGCCGATACAGCTCTAGATAATCGTTGGCTTGGAGCAGTTGATAAGAGAACTCCGTGTACGAAATTCCCTCCTCAGAATCGAGGCGCCGCGCAACAATGTCTCGGCTCAGCATCGTCCCTACTCGGAAATATTTGCCCAGATCTCGCAGAAAATCGATCGCACTCATCTCTTGCGTCCAGTCAAGATTATTGACGGTACGCGCAGGGTTGTCACCATTAAAGTCCAGTAGCGATTCGAGCTGGTGACGAAGCGAGTCTGCCCACCCGGCTACAACGCTGCGCTCATTGAGCGTTCGCTCACCCTTAGGGCGTGGATCGCCCACCAGCCCAGTAGCTCCGCCAACAAGGACGAGTGGATGATGCCCAGCAAGTTGCAAGTGCCTCATCACTTTTACTGCCACGAGGTGCCCATGGTGTAATGACGGCGCCGTGGGATCAAAGCCACAATAGAAAGCAAGCGGCCCATCATCGAGCGCTTTTCTCAGAGCGTCAATATCGGTGGTCTGCGCGATCAAGCCACGCCACTGCAATTCGTCAAGTACATCAGACACTGTTTAACCTCTTCAATTTCAATATGTCGTCTGGAGCACGTCACCCATATGCGACGCACGGGCGCTACGTATGCATCACACGCCGATCACGCATTGATGACACCGCGTTCATGCGCTGATCCTGTAACGATTACGCACCGATCACACAATCACGCTCCATGCCACCAACGATTCGACCGTCACCATTACACTCAAGTTTACGGCAAACTCTCACGCCCACAGATTCCTGCCGTCACGTGAATAATTCAAATGCGCTGTATTCGAGTGGTCGTCATTTGAGCACGCCACGAGCACCCCTCACGTTCCACCTCTCAGGCACGCCTCAATGTTCATTTCTGACAATGCGCTGCGAAGTGAATTCACGAAGTTTCGCAATACGAGACGACGCCGCCTCAAGTTGCTCAGCAACACGCGTTGGAGCCGTTCCACCTTTGCCATCGCGAGCCGCCACAGAGCCCTGCGCGCTCAACACGTCTCGCACCTGCGGCGTTAGGCGACTATCAATATCAGCCATATCGGCATCGCTCAACTCCCACAACTCGATATCACGCGCCTCACATGCAGCGACGCAACGCCCAGATATCTCGTGCGCTTCGCGGAACGCAACCCCTTGTTTCACCAACCATTCGGCAATGTCAGTGGCGAGAGAAAATCCTAGTGGAGCCAGCTCAGCCATGCGCTCATAATTCAACTCCATAGTCTCGATCATCCCGCTCACCGCAGGGAGAAGAACATCGAAGGTATCGATCTGGTCGAAGACGGGTTCTTTATCTTCTTGGAGATCACGATCATATGCCAAAGGTAAGCTTTTAAGCGTCGCCAGTAGACCTGTGAGGTCGCCGATCACACGCCCTGCTTTGCCGCGCGCTAACTCGGCAACGTCTGGATTCTTCTTCTGCGGCATAATCGACGACCCCGTAGAATACGCGTCGTCAAGGCGCACAAAAGAAAACTCCTTCGTGTTCCAGATAATGATCTCTTCACTAATACGTGACACATCGACGCCAATCTGAGCCATAACAAAAGCGAATTCTGCAGTGACGTCGCGTGCAGCGGTGCCGTCAATCGAGTTCCATACAGCCGAATCAAAACCCAGATCATGCGCTACAGCTTCAGGATCCATCCCTAGCGTATTCCCGGCCAGAGCACCCGAGCCATACGGACTCACGGCCAAACGCCCGTCAAGATCAATCAATCGCTCCACATCACGAATCATCGACCAGACGTGCGCGAGGAGCTGATGAGCAACGAGCACCGGTTGCGCATGCTGCATATGCGTGCGCCCAGGCATAATAGCTTGCCCTGCCCGGCGTGCCTGGCCAACGATCGCATCGATGACGTCGATTAGTTTGCCACCTATAATTCGAGACTCGTCACGCAAATACATCCGAATTAGTGTTGCTATCTGATCGTTGCGTGAACGACCAGCACGAAGTTTGCCGCCGAGCTCGCTACCAGCACGTTCGATCAGACCGCGTTCGAGTGCGGTATGCACATCTTCGTCATAAGGGTCAGGTATGAAATCGCCAGAAGCAACGTCTGCATCAAGCTCGTTCAATGCCTCGATCATGCGGGTCAATTCACTGGCATCGAGCAAACCTGCTACGTGTAGTGCACGGGCATGTGCACGCGAACCGGCAATGTCATACGGGGCGAGACGCCAGTCGAAGTGGGTTGAACGCGAAAGCTGCGTCAAGGCATCCGATGATGCGCCCGTAAAGCGCCCTCCCCACAGTGCAATATGATTCGTCATGCTTTGATTCTGCCAGTGATGTCGTCGAGGGGCGCGTGCGTATAGCATCGTGGGATGTGAGTGCTACTCGTTGATACATCCGATCGGATGTGTTTATACACGCACAGGCGCCGCCGCACATGTAATCATTGATGGATTCCTCGTGCGCTCGGTGACGGAGCCCCTCCTCTACGCACTTCGACGCGGTTGCCGTAGCACAGGCAAACGCGAGTTCACTTCTCGCCGCGCGCTGAAAGATATTCGCTGGCAAATGAGCGCAGTTCGGCAAGATCCGTGTGCACATCTTGAGCCTGGATCCGCCGTTCTACTTCACGCTCGAAGTAGGTCTGCTTGTATTCTTGGATGACATTCGATCGGACATCCTCGAGAGCCGCTGGCGCGCCGTCGTCTGAAATCGTCCACTCATGAGCATCATAGTAACTCTGGATCTGGGCATCATTGGGCGTCATGCCAGGATTGTCATCATTGGCAATATATGAATCACGAATATAACGCGCTTCGGCATCCACATACGTGGAGAGGTCGAAATTCTGCAGACCGGTGACGACGCCGCCAGTGTTCATCGCGTCTTCACGATCGGCGTTTCCACTTCCTACACGCTCTTCAATCGCATCCCAGCTCGGCGAGTCAATGATGCCTGCCTCAGTTGCAATGTCGTAGACGGCGTAACGCTCCTGCACGATCTTGATCGCGCGTTCTACTGCGGCGGCAGTTGGTGAATCGGGTGCGTCCGATGCCCAGAAGTCGCCACCTAGGCTTGAACCTTCCTGGGCTGTGTCTTGTATGACGTCGTTACGCACGGCGTCAAGACCATAGGCAAATTCCGCCTCACGAACCTGATAGTCGCAGACCGTCATAGCAACGACGCTTGGACGATTTGCTACAACCAGTACAATCGCAGTCGCTACGACAAGCAGCGCGACGCCGCCGACGAGCGCGATAATGCCTTTTCGCGAGCCGTTAGGGCTACGGTTTGTAAACCGCTTGAACCCACGTGACGCTTCTGTGAATGAGACGGATGCGTCTGCAGATACGTTAGACGCGCCTGAGTTTAACTGACCTTGCACGCCTTGCACCGCGCTGGCGGCTGACGCCTTACGATGTGTATGTTTCCCCATAGTGTAGTCCGTTATCGTCCCTCGATAATGTTGATCGTTGTTGAATTGCGGTGGCGAAGACCTGCGGTTTGCAGCTCGGATGGCTGCGCTTCGTCACCAGATACTGAATTCCGTCACTCGCTGTAAATCACGGTAAAACACGCGGCTGGTGGGTGTACCGAGGCGTGTTGCCAAGATACACCCACCAGTTCATATGTTGTTGCACCTGCTCATCAAGCAACCGTACTGACCGCTATGCGATCATGATACCTACGAGCATGACACCCACGAGGCGATCATGATACTCATCGAGCGTTCATGCAGGCTGGAGCCGCTACTGACGCCGTGCCTGACGGCGTAGGAGCGCAGAACCAGTGAACATCAATACGAGCGCAGACATCGCCACAAGCCACGTGCCCTGAGCGCCGGTCTGAGACAACTCCTCATGCTGCATAGAACCCGTGAGACCACCACTCGGTTGACCCTTTACCCCAGGCTCATGACCAGTACCCGGATCCGGATCTGGTGTTGCGCAACCTGCGGGAACATCAGCATGGAAGGTCCACGTAGTTGTGGCACCCGGAACCAGAGTGAATCCATCATTAACTGCAACGCTCACGGTCACGCTCTCACCATAGGCATACTCATGCTTGCCCGCGTCAACAGGCACACCATTAATGAAGTAACGCACCCCTAAAGACTGAGGAATCTCCACAAACGGGGCAACATCACAACTCGACGGATCCGTTGCCCGAGGAGCCTCCAGCCATACCAGACTCGGATACGGAGGCAACGTCGGGAACTGGTGAACAAACGTGCGTGGAGAATCCTCACCAAACACATAGCCCTCACCAGCAGCCGCCGTGACGACCACGCGTTTACCAGCGAGACCATCAACAACCCCGCCAGGAGCCAAGACCTTACCATCCAAGCTGTACGTGATCCCCTCAACACTCGGCACGGTAAACGAACCATCCTTATCATTCCACACAGGCTCCAACGCCACCACAGGGTCAAGATCGTCACACTGTGACGGTCGGCTGCTCTCAAACGTCCACTGCGCGGTGACGCCATCAGCCAGAGAATAGCCGTTAGCTGCGCGCGCCGTCACCTCGATCGATTTGCCCCATTCGTAGCTGAAGGTTCCGGCACTTACGGCCTGGTTCTCTATGTAGTACACCACGCCCTCAGTACTAGGAATAGCAACATATGGTTTTACCGGGCACGTGCTCGGGTCAGAAGCTGCAGGAGCCGCAACTTCAGTTACGGTAGTGGTGCCACTTGCTGAGAGTAGCTTTCCACCGATTCGAATCTCTCCAGCGCCACCCCATGGTTTCCCATCAATGAGCGGGCTTGTTTCGATGAGCTTCACGTAATGAGCAGTTGTGGCACCAAACGGGATAAACTGTGGTGCCAGATCTCCACTAAACTCGCCTGTTGCTACCGGGTCGCCCCAAGTTTGACCGTCGTCAGACACGTAAATCTCATAGCCTTTGGCTCTGCCATTGTCAGCGTTGTGGCGCTGCGTGTATTCGAGCCCGTTGATTTCACACTGAGCGTCATCACAGGGTTTCACTTTGATGACAATCTGGTGCGGGTAGGGCGGATTACTAGCAGACCACGCGGTATGCCAGTAGGTGGAGGGGTTGTCGTCGATAGCAGCATCGGCATAACCCGATGGGGCGGGCTCACCGCCTGCCTCCTGTGAATCTGCGCTCACAACCTCGAGTTCCTCATGCCCTTTGAAGAGGTCACGTTGCGGGAAAGCTGGAGGATCGACGGTCAGTGAATCGCTGCCTTTGCCAGGCGTACCATCTGCATTTGTCCACGTTGCAGTCAGTACGACATCTTGCGCAGACGCGGCACGTGGCATTGTGAGTTTCCACGTCGACACGGATGTGACCTGGTTATCCCCTGATCCGCTGACCACATCGCCGCCGCGCGTCACTGCTTCAAGAGTCCAACCGTCCGGAACCGAAACTGAATGCCGAACGTCACTCACTCTCCCTTCGGGGATCTCAACAGTAGTGGTCAGAAGCATCGTTGCAGTGTCCGAATCGCCAACAACCTGCGGGTCGCCTGTGATCGAGACAACTGGCTGTACGCCCAGATCTACTACGCGGAAGTTATCAATCACAAGGTCGCCTTGTGATTGACCGCCCGTCTTCACCACGCCGATATAGGCCGGCTGATTAGTCGTCACAGCGAAGGTTTTGTCGAAAGTCGCTGTACCTGTGCCACGCTGATCGCCCTTAGACCAGCCTGCGCCACGCGCGCTAGGAATAGACCATGTGCGATCTGTGTGCTGCGTCCAGCTAGCGTCATCGGGAGTTGAGTGACCGATCACGATATTATAATCGCCGTCAAAGGCGGCTTGATAGTCGAACACGAGTCGATACGTATGACCGTATTCCAGAGGCACGGAGGATTCTGTTGTACGTAAAATCAACCCCGAGTTCTCTTGGTGAGCCATAAGCGACCAATCCCCATCAAGAACGTTATCGAGATACTTTTGCCCCTCAATGCCAGTACGTGAATCATTGACGATCCCATACCACCCCGACTGAGAGAACGGAGCATGACGCTTGGCAAGCTGAGTGCGTGCATCTCCGCCCGCATTCGACGAGCCCGTGACGAACGGATAGTAGCCAGTATCGACGTTTTCGAAATCTTCGAATGCGATCGTGTCGGCAACTGCCCCTTCACTCTCAGGTATCGCACGTTCGACGATACGCAAATCATCGACGCCCACCATGGCGTCGCCGTCACCAGCGCTCACTGTGATAGTAACGGCGCTACCAGTGGTAGAAAAATGCACGGGCACTCGTTGATAATAAGTTTGTCGTTTTTCGTCTGACGCCGTTGAATTCAGTGCCGATGACGAGTCAATAGATGTGACGGCCTCGCCTGTTTCGCCGGCTTGAGCTGGGGCAGGGGTGACACCATCACCTTTCACTGATACCTCAACGTGGCGTGTCTTGCCAGGCTGAATCTCAATCCACGCCCAGGCTGAATACTCTCCTGGGGTGACGGATATAGTCTGTTCGAGTGAGCCCGAGCCCGAGCCAATTTGAGCAAAGGAATTCGCACGATCAGAGTGCTCAATCGTCACGGGGCCGTGCGTCTTATAAGAATCCAGTGTACCGGAGAAGAATCCCGGATCGTTGATTCCTGAATCCTGACCCCACTGAGGATCTTTCACTTCGGGGACGGTACGAGCAGGATAAAGCACGTATGCAGTGTTCGCTTCAGTTGCAGGCAAGGATACGCTGCGATCACTAATCGAAATATCAGCTACTTTCTCTCTGCCTGTATCGGTGAGTTTGAACATCGTCAGGGAGCCGGCGTTTGAGAACTGTTCGGTGAGTTCCCATGTTTGCGCACTACCACCGGGGTTCCAGTAGTAGAGACGGTTGGTACCGCCGTCTTTCCATGGGAGAAGATATGAGCCGCCTTCCTTGAACACAGTCGCTCCATCATAGGTGATCGTGCGCTGCGTTGGAGTTTGAGAACCAGAGATCGAGGTCTGCGTTGACCTCACTTCCGTGCCGTTAGCAAACGTGATTTTGCCGTCTTCCCATGTGCGGATATCGGATTGCTGAAGGAACTTCGTGGGAAGATTACGTTCCCACACATTGCGTATGAACTCGTTGTAATTAACGTGCCCCGTCCATCCCTCGAAATCCACAATATTCGCGTTGCCGAGCATGGGATCAGGGTTAAAGGTGTCACGATAAGAATTCTCTACGTAGCGAATAAGGCGTGAATTGAGCCCTTTGTTTGCGCTTCCGCCATAGTTTTCATCAGTGGCCCAGTGCGACCAGGTTGAATACTGAGGCATCGAGTATGCCCACTCAGACCCAAGGCGCCAGCCCTGCTGCTGCATCTCATAGGCGAAGCGCTGAGCCTGCCATCCGTGCTTGTAGTACACATCCCAATAGAGCCAATTGAGATTTGAATCAGCGGGGAAGTCTTCGCGCAACTGTTCGAGGCGCTTGAGCACATTGCCGCTGGCGAGATCCTTCATCTCATTCATTGTGTAGGCCTGGTTCATCCATCCCCAAGCCTTTGCGGGAGGAAGATATACCTCGCATGGAGCTGCCACTCCAGACACGTCCATATTGTTCGCGTCAGCGAAGCAGTTTGCTTCAGAGTAGCTCTCAGTAGCATTCACGTGGATACCGAATGTGGCATTCCAATCCTTGCCTTCTGAGACGAGGGTCAAAAGATCGTTGAGACCACCGGCACGTTCATTGTAGTTGCCGCCGTAGTCACCTTGCGCTGAATCGTGACCTTCAGCCTGATACCCCTTGAGCAGCACTTCTTGGCCGAGATTATCAGTGGCAAGTGAGATACGTTTCGTGTCGTCGAGAGTACGCAGGAATGGATGCGTCGCTTGAGACACAATATTGAACGGGATGCGCATGACGACGTAGTTCTTGATGTCGTCTCGACCGTTGGCAGGGGTGAGAATGTCTCTCGTGGCAGTTGCTCCGTCTTGCCAATCAACGCGTGAATCGCCGTTGGCGTCTGCCACAACCTTGACTTTCACCATCGGATCGGGATCTACGCCGATACCCTCACCGTGATCGTACTGAGCTACGGAGTCTGAACGGTAGACCCATGATGCAGGAGAGATGATTCCAACATTTTGCCCCTCCAGGCTACCCACTGCATACGTGAAACGTGTGTCGGTATCGGACTGAGCGTCGCTATTGGCTCCGATAGCATTCGTTTCAAAACCGGCAGCAAGCTCAGAGTTCGCTGCCGTAATCATATATGCCACTGCACCCATTGGTGAGCTATCTTTCACGGTGATCATTTGATCGCCGGATGCGGCGCGATCCGTGGAAAGACGTGCTGCATAGATGGTGGACGCTTCGTCTTTAGCGTTCAGTGACACAAGCGCCATACCCGGCATTGAGATCGTACGAATCACGTGATCTGGATCGGTGATATCAGTGAGCGTATAGGTGAGCGCGCCGTCTCTTACCGTGAGTTTGGCAGTCAGCGTTACGCCGTCAAGATCCGGTAGCATCAGTGGATAGGAGACGCTTGATCCGTCACCTGTTAATGTAGGATCGCCGACGTTCACCGTGTATGGTTGGTTGTTGATGGCGATCATCTTTCGCGCCTCGCCATACATGCCTGCAAGCTGTTTACCCTCGACGCGATAGTCGAGAACCTGCGGGAAATCTGGGTGTGTGCGGACGGTGAGGATGCCGTCGGTGATTTCTAAAGCCCCGTCAGGAATGACGATCTGCGGTCCTTCAGTAGGGGGTTGATCCGACCCTTGCGTCTCTACCGCCGTTGATGCGTTGAATTCTGCAAGGGAGCCGACTGTCTCTGGGTCAGAATTCCCTCCCCAGGTGCTGTTATACGTTACTTTGATGCACCGCGCAGCAGTCGGGGTAAAATCAATATCACTCGGCTGGAGATTAGCAGGATCGTATGCCTCACCTGCAGGAATCGTTCCGCTTGCTACTTCCGTGTATGCGGCGGTTGCTGCGGTCTCGCCAGCGCTACATGTGGTGTCAGTCGAAACGGCGACTGAGTAGTTACCCACACGACCCGAACCGTTTGAAGACTGCCGAGGCGTCAAAGTGACTCGAGCAACGTTTGGTACGTTCGCGCCTAAGTCGATAACGAACCAGTGTGGGAGTGGATCAACTGATCCGGACCATTTCGTATGCCAATAGGTTGCAGGGTTACCGTCAAGCACGAGATCGATCGGTCCATTGGCGCCCTCGCCACTGGTCTCGGTCGAGTCAACAGCAACTGCTCGCATATTCGCTTGGGGAATAGTTGTGTATTCCATATCCGGTGCGCCATATGCGGCAGGAGATAGGCTACTCATGCCAATGAGCGTGCATGCGGTTACTACCCCCATCCATTTTCGTAGAAGCATCCTCGCTCCTTATGTTGATGCGTTTTGGAGTAATGACAATGTGTATGGGGCTAGAAAAGCCCTATGACTAACATAACTGAGCTCGGCGATCTGTGCATGGTTATCGCTAAATCGCTCA
The DNA here is from genome assembly GCA_022783665.1 of Arcanobacterium sp. Classification (GTDB taxonomy): domain Bacteria; phylum Actinomycetota; class Actinomycetes; order Actinomycetales; family Actinomycetaceae; genus Arcanobacterium_A. The sequence continues at coordinate 250 of JALFZJ010000053.1, read as the reverse complement.
TTCTCGTGATCTCATGGGGTGTAATTAGTGCGGCGATTGTGATTGCGTGGTGTGGTGTGACGGGGGGGGTGAGGGCGGGTGGGGGCTGCTGCGTCGTGACGATATGACGGCGGCTGGGGGCGGCTTCGTTAGCTCCTGGCAGACGGTAGGTCAAGTAGTCTACGCGAGCAGCCTCAGGAGCGAGCTTCACGTCTTGTTCAGCAAATACTTGTGTACCGGCTGGCACCTTGATCGGCTCAGTATCTGTTGC
>JALFZJ010000043.1 GCA_022783665.1 Arcanobacterium sp. | reverse complement strand
GTCGGCGTGAATCTGGCGCAGAATGCGGTTTTCCTCCGCGCACTGCGTAGCAGACTCAGGATCGGAGATCACATAACGCCCGCCCGAATGCAAAAGACCGTGGTAGCGAGCAGACGTGCCTTGGCACAGATCTGCGCGATCGAGGAGCACTACGTCGAAGCCACGCATGGCGGCGTCACGCGCAACACCAGCGCCAGTTGCACCACCGCCAATTACGACCAGCTCTGTGTGAAGATGTTGCATGGATGTAGATTCCCCCTAGACGACCTTGGCGAGAGGTTCATACGCCTTCGAGCCTCATTGCTTAATTGGTGATGCACGTCATGATAGCGTATAGAAATCGCGGGCGAGGCAGATTTGTGTGTTTCACGCAGAAACTGAAACATAGGTGCATCGGCGTGCATGTGCCGTGAAAATGTTTTCATGTTCTGCTTAAACGCTTGAAAACACGCGCGATACACGGATTATTAATTACTAAGTACACAAATGCAAGTGGTTCGCCGCGTGAGAACCAGCGGCGAATGCGGCGCCTTTTGGGGGTGTTATGAATGATCGCGATGAGCTCGCCTACCGAGCTGCTCTTATGCACTATGTGCAAGACGAGACGATGGAGTCGATTGCGAGCAAACTGAAGATCTCACGTTCAACGGTCTCGCGGCTGATTGATCTTGCGCGCGTGCGTGGATATATCCAGTTCCAGGCCCATCCGCCGGCCGGGGAATCGGCACAGTTGCGTGCCGATGTGGCACGCACATTTGGGGTAAACGTGACCGTAGTGCCAATCGCGCCACGTATACGCGGCAAAGGGCGCCTCGAAGCAGTGGCAGCCCTGGCGGGAAACGTGATCGCCGGTGCAATAGAACCAGGAATCACGGTAGGTATTGCTTGGGGTAATACGCTTTCTGCGGTGGCGCGGCATCTGGTGCCAAAACCCGTTACGGGTGCCACCGTGGTGCAGCTCAATGGAGCGGTTAACAGCCGGAGCTCAGGTATTCTCTACGCTGGAACGCTCTTGGAGGCTTTTGGTGAAGCCTATCGGGCTGACGTGCAGCACTTCCCAGTACCGGCTTTCTTCGACTACGCCGAAACGAAACAGGCACTGTGGCGTGAGAGGGCAGTGAAAAATGTACTTGAGCTGCAGCAACAAGCAGATCTCGCCATCTTCTCCGTAGGCACGATGGCTATGGAAAACCCATCCATGGTGTATGCCCACGGTTACATCTCGCCTGACGACCTTGCTGAAATGCGCGAACGCGGCATCGTGGGTGATGTGTGTACGGTGCTGATCCGTGCAGACGGCACATGGGAAGATCTCGAAATGAATGCCCGAGCCTCCGGCCCTACGCCTACGGCTCTTTCCAAGATTCCGCGCCGGATCTGCGTGGTTTCAGGCACGGATAAAGCCTGGCCGCTCTTGGGAGCTTTGCGCGCAGGTGTGGTGACTGACCTCGTTGTGGATGAAGACTGCGCCGCGCAACTACTCAAAATCAACGCTCAGCGAGTGTAACGGAGTTTCACGGTGTAGCCAAGGTTAACCAGTGTAGCCTCGGGGCGTCGAGTGTACATAAGACGGCGCTTCGTTTGGGAACAACCGGAGTGACTAACGAGGAGTACCGGAGCACTCAACGAGAAGCACAGGAGCGCCCAAAACTTGTTTCTAGGCACATAAGAGGCGCACAGAAACCGCCACAGCTACCCTGAAAGAGTGAGTTTTCGTTATAAGTACAGTTGGGAACGCTCCACCGAGGAGATGGACCTCGAAGCGCATATATACCGCGTGCCACTCAAACACAAGTTTCGCGGTATTACTGAGCGCTCCGGAGTGCTCCTTTACGGGCAAGCAGGCTGGGCTGAAGTATCACCATTTTGGGATTACGGCATCGAGTATTCTTCGCGTTGGCTGCTCGCCGGTATAGACGCCGCTGTGGCAGGCTATCCTAAGCCTCGCCGCGCGTCTATCGCCGTAAACGTCACAATACCGGCAGTAAATGCGCAGGCCGCCTACGATATTGCGCGCGCCGGCGGAGGAGCCCACACAGCTAAAGTAAAAATCGCTGAACCTGGCCAAAGCCTCACAGATGATCTCGCGCGCCTAGATGCCGTACGCCGCGCTCTTGGCCCGGAAGCGCATATCCGCGTAGACGTGAACGGCAAATGGGATGTGGACACAGCGCTTGAGAGTATCCCACAACTCGATGCCGCTGCTGGAGGCCTGGAGTATGTAGAACAGCCATGCGCCACGGTGGTCGAACTGGCTTACGTGCGGCGCCACGTTGATACCCCCATCGCTGCCGATGAATCGATTCGCCGCGCAGAAGATCCGTTCCGCGTCGTAGAAGAGGACGCAGCCGACGTGGTGATCCTCAAGAATCAACCTTTAGGTGGCGTGCGCAGCGCGCTGGAGCTCGCAGCACGCCTGCCTCTGCCCGTCGTGGTGAGCTCTGCCCTGGAGAGCTCAGTAGGATTATATTCTGGCCTGCGCTTCGCAGCGGCTTTACCTGAACTGAACCATGCATGTGGCCTTGCCACCGCGCAACTCTTTGATGGCGACGTCTCTTCTCATTCTCTTCTACCCCACGGCGGAGAGATCGCCCTGAGCGAGATAACGCCAGAGCTCGAAAGCCCGGCTTTTACTGATGTGGATGATGAGCTGCGGGCGGCGTGGCAGGAGCGTTTTGGCGCAATGTGGGAATACGCCGTGCAGCAGGGAAGCATTCCTGCCAATGCCCGCGTGCATTTTGCCTGAGGGCGCGAGGCGTCAGTAGTCTTGAGGCAGCGTCGTCTTGATAAACAAGCCGCGTTACAGAGAGGAGCATTCGTGGCGGATGCAACACTGACTGCGAGAAGTGCGCTCGCGGCACTTATCGGCGAGGGAGTGCGGCATTTTGTGCTCTGCCCGGGCTCGCGCTCCGCTCCGCTTGCCTACGCTCTGAGCGCCGCAGAAAGTGCTGGCCTGATTGATCTTGTCGTCGAAACAGACGAACGCGTTGCTGGTTTTATCGCCTTGGGTTATGGCAAGGCGGGCGAGCTCGCGGCAGTAGTGACGACGTCTGGCTCAGCAGTAGCGAATCTCCATCCCGCCGTAGAAGAAGCATTGCACTCAGGTACAGGAATGGTTGTGCTCAGCGCTGATCGCCCGCACGAACTGCGCGGCGTGCGAGCCTCACAAACCACTGATCATCTTGCCGTGCTTGGCGGCTCTGTGGCGGCTCAATTCGATATTCCTACCGCTTACGGCACGGAGCGTGCGCTTCATGGAATTATCCGGCGAGCTACGCGAATCGCGCTGGGGAAAGGTGTAGCCGGCAGCATCGGGCCAGCGCCCGTGCATATTAATATCGCATTCCGTGAGCCGCTGTTTGAGCGCGATGCGCACGAGGCCTCCGGGCTGCCAGGTGGCCTGAGCATATCAACCCTCGATCTCGGCGTGGCCAGCTCGGGCGAATTGCCATCGGGTGAACACAGTGCCATTCCTGCTTCATCTGGCAGTGGAGAGTCTCTTCCGGCTAGCCAGGAGCCTCTTCGCACCGTGGTTATTGCCGGAAGTGGCGATCGCATCCCGCTGCTGCGTAGATGTTCTGAAGCGTTCATGCGCGATCCAAGCCGTGCCAAAGAATCGCGAGAATTTGATGAACTCACGCGAATGTTTAGCGGCGTGCCGATCTTGGCCGAACCGTCAACGATACTGCGCGCATTGGCGTCATTTATTGCTTTCCATCCGCTGCTTTTAGAACACAGCGAATTGCGCGCCCAGATCGAGCAAGTGATCGTGATCGGGCACCCGACGCTAACGCGTGAAGTATCACACCTCCTCGCCGACCCGCGCATATCAGTGATCGTGGTAGACGACGCCCCCACCTACACCGACGTATCGGGCAATGCGGCAGAGATCATCGATTTCGAGCAACTCGGCGCATATCTTCACGCCGACTATGACTGGTGCAGCAAGTGGCTTACGGAAGCCCGGCGCATCGAAGCGCGCGCATCGCAGTATTTTTCGAATATGCCTGAACTTGATTTCGCATACGTGGCGCGCCTGGTAGACGGCGCATCGGAACGCACTCCCACCGTCTTGGCGGCGTCGTCTATTATCAGGGAAGTAAACCTCTACGGCAGCAAGTCCGGGCGCGTATATGCCGCAAACCGTGGGCTCGCAGGTATCGACGGCACAATGAGCACCGCAGTCGGTATGAGCCGGGCGCTTGGTAGGCCAGTGCGCGTAGTGCTTGGGGATCTCGCTTTTATCCATGATGTAGGTGCCCTCTTTGCAACCGCGCTTCAGGCGCGCGCCGATGTGCAGATTGTGGTGATTGATGACGCCGGTGGGTCACTTTTCGCTACGCTCGAGTATGGTGAGGGGCCAGAAGATCCCTATGATCGTGCATTCAGAACCGAAAAACGCTTTGATGCCCGCTCGCTTGCGGACGCTTTCGGTGGCGATGTGGCGTATAGCGATGCCGGGCGTGATCCTCAAGCCCTCTGGCGAGCTCTTGATAGCTATCAGGGTGGATGTGAACTTGTGTACGTCAACCTTGGATACATGGGGAAAGATGATATTCGCCAAGGGAGGGCGAAAGTGCGTAATGCACTCGGTGGTGTGCTCGGCACTTCCCAGAGAAATTCCAGATAGTATCCACGAAATGGCAAGTAGGCAGTGGTTAGCTGATAGCTGTTGTTGAATTGTGTTAGAACGTCGCGGCGATGAAGTGCCGCGCCACATGAAAGTATGACGATTATGAGCGATGAACCGTTGAACAACAATGAGCAGCCTGGCTCTGATGGCTCTGGCCAACGAGATGCGGGTGGTCAGATGAAGAACGCAGAGTATAGCGAAGGTATAAGGCAGAACGCAGGCACAGACAGTAGCGAACCCGCTGGGCAACCGAGCGGATGGAGCCCGCAGCAGGAGACTCGGAACGCTGGGCTCACCACTGGGCACGCACACTCTCATCCACGGCAAAGTGATCCCAATAATAATCCGACGCAAAGTGGCTGGGGCGCGCCCGAATCGGGTGGTGCATATTATGCGAGCCCGAGCTATGCACGCCCAGTAGGGGGTGGTGAACCCTACGGTCGTGCTGGCGGCGGGCAGAGCAACGCCTATGGAGCCGGTTCCACTATGCGCAATGGCGCGGCGGGCGATGGCAACGCTATCCCGAGTTTTCCAGCACCTTTCGGTGAAGACTACGGATTTAGCAGCGCCGGTTTTAGCGGAGCGGAAGAAAAACCGAAGAAAGAGAAGAAGCAGCATCGAGGCCCAGGGTGGACTGCTCTTATTGTGGCCACCCTTGCTGCTGGCCTCGTAGGTGGGGGAATGGGTGCGAGCCTCACGGGTATTCAGGGAGGCGGCGTACGCCCGGCAAAAGTTGAGCAAACGCAGAACGCGGAGTCGGCTACATCCCCCGTTGTGGAACAAAACGGCACCTCGCCTGATTGGCAGGCTGTAGCCCAAGCGGTAGAACCCGCAGTGGTAGCGATCGATGCTCGCGCGCAGGGCGGATCCTCTGCTGGCTCTGGCGTAGTGATTGACGAAGCGGGCCATATCCTCACCAATGATCACGTGATCTCTAGCGCCAACGAACTCTACGTCACCCTCGCCGATGGGCGAATCTATCGCGCCGAACTCACCGGTACCGATCCAACTACCGATCTCGCCGTCATTCAACTCCAAGATCCACCTCAAGGCCTGACGATTGCCAATTTTGGAGACTCCTCTGATCTGCAAGTAGGCCAAGAAGTTGCGGCGATCGGTAACCCGCTCGGGCTATCATCCACAATGACGACGGGCATTATCTCAGCACTCAACCGCCCGGTACAGACGCAGGGCGAGCAGCAAGGGCGTCTCACTACGCAGGGAAGCCAAGTCGTCACCAATGCTATTCAGCTTGATGCTGCCGTGAACCCCGGCAATTCGGGCGGCCCACTCTTCGATGCGAGCGGCAAAGTCATCGGAATTACATCTTCAATCGCTTCGATCACCAATGGTGGTTCGCAGGCTGGCTCCATCGGGCTTGGGTTCGCGATTCCAATTAATCTTGCGAAGAACGTCTCTCAGCAGCTCATCGAATCGGGCGTAGCTGAACATGCGTTCCTGGGAGTATCGATAACGGACGGTATCGCATCTGCTAATGGCGAGAACCGGCTCGGAGCTGAAGTGCAACACGTGGAGCCAGGAGGGCCAGCACAGCGCGGCGGCATCCAGGTGGGAGACGTCGTCACCAAGGTGAACGATCTTGAAGTATCGGGTGCCACAAGCCTTACTGGTTACGTGCGTCAGTTCAGCACCGGAGACGTCGTTACCCTGACGTTTGTGCGTGACGGCAAGTTGCAAGAAACCGACGTAACGCTCGCCGTACGGAAAGATTCCTAAGAAGCCGCTAACGCCAATCGTGGCAGGCCGCCCACCAGCACTTGAGGAGGGTGGCCTGTGGGGATGGCTGAATCATAGCGACTGCGCGAAAAGATGAACGCGGCCGAGGCGGGTAGGCGCCGGCAGTGTCGGCTGACTGGCACTGTGGGCTTACTGGCACTGTGGGCAACGCTGCCACTGTGGCGCTGGCGCGCATCCGTTCGGCGTTATGCAGAACGTGCAGCGAAGGCCTGCATAATCGGTACGAATTTCGCTTCAGTTTCACGAACCTCTTGCTCGGGAATCGAATCAGCCACGATCCCTGCGCCAGCGTACGCCCGTGCTTCGTACTCCCCGGTAATGTGAGCACAGCGCAGGGAGACACACCATTGGCTCGCTCCGTTCGACGAAAGCCATCCGACGGGGGCGCCGAATCGGCCACGGTCGCCCGGCTCATTATGGCGAATGAGCTCTAGTGCACGTTCGCGCGGTGTGCCTCCAAGGGCGGCCGTGGGATGAAGCCGAGCTACCGCATCAAGAATCGATACGCCAGTGTGAAGAGTGGTGGTGATATCGGTTGCCAGATGCAATACGTTCGGTAGTTCTAATACGAAGGGATCACCAGCGAGGGTAGTGCCGAGAGGGCGAAGCGAGTCAAGCACAGATTGCACCGCAAATTCGTGCTCACGCCGATCTTTACCTGAGTTTTTCAGGGCAGACGCACGATCATCAGAGCTGGCATGATCGCTGGAGACGCCATGATTGCTCAAGCTGGCAGGATCACCAGAGCTTGTAGGTGTGCTTCGATCGGCGGAATCAATAGATGGCGCAGAATCATGCGCATGGGCCGAATCAATCGTGCCTGCCAGCACTCGGGTTTTCACAGTGCGAGTGCGCACGTGATCCTCGCCCGTGAGAGAAACAAGCATTTCAGGCGTAGCACCGATGAGACCATCAACGGCGAAGACCCACGTATTGCGGTATCCCGCATGCAGCCGTGAAAGCAGTACGTTCGGCTGTATGGGAGCATCGGAGTGGAGCAGCCGTTGGCGCGAAAGCACAACTTTTTGCGCATCGCCACTAGTGATATGATCGCGCACCTTCGCCACTGCGCGCGCCCAGCTCTGCGACGAGGGTTCATCCCTCACAGTGATGGCGCTTGTCTCGCTTGCGTCCAAAGCCAATTGGCTCTCAGCCACGACTGAATCGGGATGAGAGATTGCATCGATAACGCCGTTATAGAGACGCAATGCCGGCTCGGATAACTGATCCAACGAGTTATAAGGGAGCGCATAATGCTGCGTAGAAGGGCAGGCGTATGGATTTGTATATGCGTGGGCGTCAGTATTGGTTCCGTTACCGATATACATATCGGTAACGCTATCGGTATCGGAGGAGTCCACATCTGCATGCGTGATTATGGTGATCCACGCACGATTCTCGGAGCGCCCCACGATAACCTCGGGCACGATCAGTACTGAACCAGCGGGAGAATCAGGATCAAAACTAAACGATCCAAAAGCTGTGAGCCCACACTCGGGCAAGCCACCGGCATCATCAATCACGGCATGACGCACGAGTTCTGCCCACCAGCGATCCGCGGCTAAAAAACGCGCCTCACTCGAGGGGGGATCGCCAGAGGCGTCAGCGCGAGCGGTGCCGCTGCCAGAGACGGCGCCGTGATCATGTGCGCTGAATTGCCAACGTGCGGCTTCGCCTGCGCCGAGAAAACCATCGCTTCCGTGAAGCCACACCGATTCGGGTGCAAGGTGAAGGAGGCTCTCAAGCTCCGGCACGGAAGGCAGCGGACGCGTCACGGCGCATAGCTGTGGCAATTTCAACACGAGTAACAATATTAGTTCACTCCATGATTAAATGCGTACTATGAAGCGAGCAACACTAGAGAAGCATCCAGAAGACGTCTCCACTATGTTTGACGAAGTCGCCGAAAAATACGATGTGATGAACACGTTGATGACGGGCGGGCTTGTGACGGTATGGCGCAAAACCACCACGGAAGCGCTCGGAGTGGCTCCTGGCATGACTATTCTTGATATTGCCGCAGGCACAGGCACCTCCGCCGCGCAGTATGCCCAGGCAGGAGCCGATGTGGTGGCTTTTGATTTCTCAGAAGGCATGATCGAAAAAGGCAAAGAGCGCTACCCGCAGTTACGCTTCGTGCAAGGCGATGCTATGGAGCTGCCCTTCGAGGATGGCATTTTTGATGCCACGACGATCTCTTATGGTCTGCGCAATATCGCTGATCCGCACAAGGCTCTTGAAGAAATGTATCGCGTGACGAAACCAGGGGGAACGCTTGTGGTATGCGAGTTTTCGCGCCCTGTAAACCTCACATTCCGCCGTCTATACAAATTCTTCCTTGGCACAGCGATCCCTGCCGTTTCGAAACTGGCCTCCTCCGATGCCGAAGCCTATGACTATCTCACTGAATCAATACTGAACTGGCCACATCAAGAAGAGCTAGCTGAGTGGATGTATGACGCCGGATGGCACGATGTGGAGTACAAGAACCTCACGAACGGCATCGTGGCTTTGCATCGCGCGCGGCGATGAATTGCGAGCAAGATGGCGCTGAGTTGCGGCGAGTGACGCATGGTTGTGAGCGGCGTCGATCCGTGAGTTGGGCATGATACTGTGACGCTGAGTTGTGGCGATGGAACAGCACCGGCGTCCCGCACTATTTACGAATGCAAGATGTTGCGTAATAAGGTGACTCTCGATTTTTACTCATGCCGTGAACCACGTAGACTTCCAGAGGAGCAGCCTCCTGTGAGGTTGCTCGTTCGTATGTAATCGATGCAGGAAGCGGTGGGCAATGGCATTCGCTCAAATGGCGGACGTCGTGATCGTTGGCGGGGGGCCAGCGGGCGCTTCTGCTGCATACTATATGGCCAGCCACGGGCTCGACGTGCTCGTTTTAGAACGCGCCACCTATCCGCGAGACAAGGTGTGTGGAGACGGCCTCACGCCGCGCGCCGTCACTGAACTTATCCGTATGGGCTTCCCGATTCCCGAAAGCGAAGGCTGGGTACGCAACTATGGCGTACGCGGATACGGCGGCGGTATCGTGATCGATGTGCCCTGGCCAGAACTTGCCTCCCAGCCAAACTTTGGCTCGGCCTGCCCGCGCAAAGTCTTCGACCACAAACTGATTGAATATGCTCGCGCTGCTGGCGCCCGTATCGAAGAGGGCATTACCGTCACAGCACCGATTGTGCACGATGCATCGGGGCGCGTGGTAGGCGTGCGGGCACGCAAAACTGCCGAAGGTTCGCGCGGAGAAGAGTTCACCGTAGGGGCTCGCCTCGTAGTAGACGCTGGTGGCGTCTCTGCACGCTTGGCTACGGCTGTGGGCAGAGAAAAGAACATACGGCGGCCAATGGGCGTGGCAGTGCGTACGTATTACCGCTCGCCCCTTGCTCAGACCGACATGATGGAGTCATACCTGGAGCTGTGGGCGGGCAAGCCGAACGAATCGGAACTCCTCCCCGGTTACGGGTGGGTGTTCGCCGTCGGTGATGGCCTCGTGAACGTTGGGCTCGGCTCGCTTTCGAGCACTGCGAAACCGACTGGGGTGGATTATCGAAAAGTGTTCGAGACGTGGATGGCGAACGTGCCTGAGGAATGGGAGCTGACGCCGGAAAACCGCGTGGGCACCTTGCGTTCGGCTGCGCTGCCGATGGCTTTTAACCGCAAGCCACACTACGCCGATGGTCTCGCTCTTATTGGAGACGCCGGAGGAATGGTTTCGCCTTTCAACGGTGAGGGTATCGCCTATGCCTTGGCGTCAGGGAGAATCCTTGCGGATTTTACAGCGCAGGCACTCGTGCGGCGTACGCTCGGCGAGCAAGATCGCGTATTGGCTCAGTATCCCGCACAAATGCGCGATGAGCTCGGCGGCTATTACACGCTTGGGCGAGTATTCGCCGCGCTGATTGAGCGCCCAGAGATCATGCATATCTGCGTAAAATATGGCTTGCCGCGCCCGACGCTTATGCGTCTGGTGATGAAACTACTCTCCGACAATTTCGATCGCCGCGACGGCGATTGGATGGACAAACTCATCACGGCTCTTACGATGGCGGTGCCAAAAGCATGAGTTTCATGGTTGCGAATAGAATATATCCATTTTTAGGAACGCTTAAGAGTACTCTTGTACTAGGCACTGTGCGCGCAAAGGAGCGCATTGATCTTGACGAACAGGTGGAGGTTATATGAGTAATCCGTATGTTCCGCTATTAGTAATGATTATCGCGGCGGCCGCCGTGGCTTTTGGCGGGCTTGGCGCAAGCGCAATTCTTGGCCCGCACAAGTACAACCGCGTAAAGGTTGCGAATTATGAATGCGGTGTGGAAGCAACTCCGAACGCTGGGGCGTCCGGCCGCTTCCCGATCAAATACTTCCTTACCGCGATGACCTTCATCATCTTCGATATTGAAGTTGTGTTCTTGTATCCATGGGCAGTGGCACACGAGCAGCTAGGGCTGTTCGGATTAGTGTCGATGGCTCTGTTTGTTTTCCTCATCACTGTGCCGTTCATTTATGAGTGGCGCCGTGGCGGTCTCGAGTGGGAGTGAGTGGAATTTATGGGAGTTGAAGAGAAGATTCCACAAGGCGTCGGCCTCACAACAATGGAATCCGTGCTCGGCTGGGCGCATGCGCGTTCACCTTGGCCGGTGACGATGGGTCTGGCGTGTTGTGCAATTGAAATGATGGCCTTTGGCGCCACCCGTTTCGACGGCTCACGTATCGGCATGGAGGTGTTCCGTGCATCGCCTCGGCAATCGGATATTATGATCGTCTCAGGCCGTGTGAGCCAGAAGATGGCTCCGGTTGTGCGCAATATCTACGACGAGCTCATGGAACCCAAGTGGGTAATCTCCATGGGCGTATGTGCGTCCTCGGGCGGTATGTTCAACAACTACTCGTTAGTGCAAGGCATCGATCATCTTGTGCCCGTAGATATTTACCTCCCAGGATGCCCACCGCGCCCAGAGATGCTGATTAACGCCGTCTTTGAACTGCGTAACCAGTTGATGGAAAAGCGCCCCATCGGGCAAGACCGTATCGATATGTGCCGCGCCGCAGAAGAGGCTGCACTAAAGGCCGAGCCATTGACTCTACGGAAAGGGCTGCTAGCGTGAGCGAAAACAATCAGCAAGCACTGGATGCGCCTCAGCCATTTGGCTCAGTTGGTGCAGAAAGAGTAACGGCTCGTAAGGGTCTGTTTGGAGTAAAAGACTCAGGAGATACCACCGGATTCACAGGCCAGCGCGAAGTGGTAGATATTGCTGCTCCGGCAACGCGCCCATTTGGCGGATGGTTCGATGAGATCGTCGATATTATTCTCGAACTTGCCGCTGCGGACGGACTCGCAGAATCCGACGTCATCGAAAAGGTGTCGGTGGATCGCGATCAGCTCGTGATCTTCGTGCCGCGTGAACATATTCTTGACGTCGCTCGCTATCTTCGCGACGATCCCGATCTGCGTTTCGAGCTGTGTTTAGGCGTCTCGGCCGTGCACTATCCGCATGATAAAGGCCGTGAACTTCACGCCTACATCCCCTTTATGTCGATTACGCACAATCGAATGATTTCCCTCGAAGTTGCTATTCCTGAGGCCGATCCACACATGCCATCGTTGACGCCCGTCTACCCAGGCGATAACTGGCCTGAGCGCGAAGCATTTGACCTTATGGGAATCATCTTTGATGGCCATCCCGGCTTGGCGCGCTCTGCAATGCCTGACGATTGGGTTGGGCACCCTCAGCGTAAGGACTACCCATTGGGAGGTCTGCCTGTCGATTACAAGGGTGCGGTCATTCCACCACCGGATACACGGAGGGAGTACAACTGATGACACAGATGCCTAATGCAACAAAGCCAATCGACGCAAAAGTTGCCGATCAATATACAGAATTTGAAGCTGTTGGCGGCGACTGGGCAGATATCGCTCGCCAAGCAGAAGAGCTCGGTGAAGAACATATCGTCGTCAACCTCGGCCCTGTACACCCTGCCACACACGGCGTGCTTCGTGTGCAATTCGAGCTCGATGGCGAAACGGTGAAAGAAGTACGCGCTGCTACCGGCTTCCTCCACACGGGTATCGAAAAGAATATGGAGTACCGCACCTGGACTCAGGGCGTAGCATACGTAACCCGTATGGATTATGTGGCTCCGATATTCCAAGAAGTAGGCTATTGCCTGGCCGTAGAAAAGCTGCTCGGTATTACCGATCAGATTCCTCAGCGGGCAAGCGCTATTCGTGTGCTGCTCATGGAGTTAGGGCGAATCAACTCGCATGCTATCGCTATCGGTTCGGGCGGCAACGAGCTGGGTGCTACGTCAATGATGACGCTCGGCTTCCGTGCGCGCGAAGAGATCTTGAAGATCTACGAAAGCATCACCGGCCTTCGTATGAACCACGAGTTCATCCGCCCCGGCGGCGTGCTAGAAGATCTTTCCGCCGAGCAGATCCAAGAAATTCGTGATCGCCTTCCTCTTATCCGTCTCACTCTCCAGGAGATGGAAGATATGACGATGGCGAACCCGATGTTCAAACTCCGCCATATTGATGTGGCCGATCAGCCGCTATCGTCGATGATGGCGCTCTCGATGACTGGCCCTGGTGTGCGTGCTGCTGGTCTGCCATGGGATCTGCGCAAGACGCAGCCATATTGCGGTTACGAAAAGTACGAGTTTGATATTCCGGTTGGCGAAAAAGCCGATGCGTATAACCGCGTGAAGGTGCGTTTCGCTGAGTGCTACGAATCGATTCGTATCGCCTACCAAGTGCTCAATGAGCTTGAGGCAACGATGGGGCAGCCCTATAAGGTTGCTGATGAGAAGATCGCATGGCCTGCTGATATGGAAATCAGCGCTGATGGCCAAGGGCAATCACACGAGCACGTCAAGCACATTATGACTGAATCGATGGAAGGCCTCATCCACCACTTCAAGCTTGTGACGGAAGGCTTCCGTGTACCGCCGGGGCAGGTATTCCAAATGATTGAGCATCCAAAGGGGATCTGGGGTGTGCACCTCATATCCGATGGCGGAACCCGCCCATATCGTGCGCACGTACGCGACGCAGGCTTCAACAACCTGCAATCGCTCGGCGTCATGGCTGAAGGTGGCATGCTTGCAGACTCGATCGTGGCACTTGCAATGATCGACCCAGTGATGGGAGGGGTGGATCGATAAATGAACGAACACTACACGCCAGAAGTTGAGGCACAAATCCGCAAGGACTCCGCGCAGATCATTGCGCGCTATCCGGATTCACGCTCGGCAATCATGCCGATGCTTCACCTCATACAGTCGGTAGACGGATTTTGTTCACCGCGCGGCATCGTGCTCGTGGCAGATATTCTTGGACTCACGCGAGCACAAGTATCAGCTGTGGCTACGTTCTACTCACAGTATCGTCGTCATCCCAACGGCGAATACAACGTGGGCGTGTGCACGAACGCGCTGTGTGCCGTGATGGGTGGCGATATCATCTGGGATGAGCTCACCGAATATGTGGGTGTAGGCCACGATGAGACGACGGAGGATGGCAAGATCACCCTCGAGCAGCTCGAGTGCAACGCCGGATGCGACTACGCTCCGGTAGTGATGGTGAACTGGGAGTTCTTCGACAACCAGACGCCTGAAAGCGCCAAGCAAATCATTGATGATATTCGCGCTGGCAAAGATATCCATCCCACACGCGGGCCAGAAAAAGTGCACACATTCAAAGAAACTGAGCGGGTGCTAGCCGGTTTCGAAGATGGGCATGTAGATGAAGGCCCAGCCGCAGGTGAGGCGTCGTTGCGAGGCCTTAAGATCGCCCGCGAACACAATTGGACTGTGCCGCAAGCAACCGAAGGGGGAGAGTAATGAGTGCTTTTACTGCACCGGGCAAACTAACCCCGGTATTGAGCGACGCATGGGATAAAGAACGTTCCTGGACGATCGAAACCTACCGCAGCAACGGTGGCTATCGCGCAATTGAAAAAGCGTGGACGATGGGCACGCCCGGCGATGGAACCATTACGAACCTGATTAAAGATTCCGGATTGCGTGGGCGCGGCGGCGCTGGCTTCCCTACAGGATTGAAGTGGTCGTTCCTGCCACCGGCAGATGGCGGGCCGCGCTATCTTGTGGTTAACGCGGATGAATCCGAACCGGGTACCTGTAAAGACATTCCGTTCTTGATGGCTAATCCGCATCTGCTTCTCGAAGGCATGATGATCTGCCTGATGGCGATCGGCGGCCACCACGGTTTCGTCTATCTGCGTGGAGAGGTTGTGCACGTCTATCGCCGTCTTCTTGCGGCGGTGCGTCAGGCGCGCGAGGCTGGGCTTCTCGGAAAAGGCCTTGGCCCCAATGGCGACTACGATCTTGAAATCACGGTACATGCAGGCGCGGGAGCCTACATCTGCGGCGAAGAAACTGCGCTGCTTGACTCTCTTGAAGGTAGGCGCGGGCAACCGAGGTTGAAGCCACCGTTCCCGGCGGCTGAAGGCTTGTATGCGCGCCCAACCGTGATCAACAACGTAGAATCAATCGCGTCCGTGCCGGGGATTATCAACAACGGTACCGAATGGTTTAGCGCTATGGGTGCCGATACGAAGAACTCACGCGGCCATGGCATCTTCTCAATTTCAGGCCACGTGAAGAATCCTGGCCAGTTCGAAGCCCCATTTGGTATTACGATGCGCGAGCTGCTTGAGATGGCAGGCGGTGTGCGTGACGGCCACGAGCTGAAGTTCTATGCAATCGGTGGTTCCTCCGCACCGCTGTTTACTCCAGACCACCTCGACGTGCCTCTGGGCTATGAGGAAGTTGTTGAGGGTGGTTCGATGCTCGCAACGCGCGCCATCCAAGTATTTGATGAGACGGTTTCGGTTGTGCGCGTCATCTCACGGTGGACGGACTTCTACCAGCATGAATCCTGTGGCAAATGTACACCGTGCCGCGAAGGCACATTCTGGATGCGCCAGATCATGCATCGTCTTGAAGCCGGAAAAGGCAATGAGGGCGATGTGGATCTCCTCTACGAAATAGCCACCAATATTGCTGGCCGTTCATTCTGCGCACTAGGTGACGCCGCGGCTACACCGATTCGATCCGGAATCGATTTGTTCCGCGATGAGTTCGAGCAGGGCTATCACACCGCTGCTGCCGAGCTCTTCCCTGTGGCGAAATCGGCTCTGTTTAGCAAGGGAGGGAATCGATGACGGTAACAGAGAATCCCGTCGATCAGATCACCATCAAAGTTGACGGCAAAGACGTCACCGTGCCAAAAGGGACGTTGATTATCCGTGCTGCAGAGCAAGCCGGCGTCTATATCCCTCGCTTCTGTGATCACCCGCTCCTCGCGCCGGCAGCGGCTTGCCGCCAATGCTTGGTTGAGGTGGCGATGCCTAACCGCGACGGCGTCGTATCCAAGATGCCCAAACCTCAGACGGCGTGCTCTATGACGGTAGCTCCCGGCATGGAGGTCTACACTTCGGCTACCTCAGAAGTGACCGAGCGTGCTCAGCATGGCATCATGGAGTTTTTGCTAATCAACCATCCGATGGACTGCCCAATCTGCGATAAGGGCGGCGAATGCCCACTACAGAATCAGGCAATGATTGAAGGGCGCACGCAGTCTCGTTTCGTAGACGTCAAGCGCACGTATCCTAAGCCCATCTCAATTTCTTCGCAGATTCTCCTCGATCGTGATCGCTGCATTTTGTGCCAGCGATGCACTCGCTTCTCCACGCAAATAGCCGGTGATCCGTTCATTCAGCTTCACGGCCGTGGAGGTGGCACGCCTGGATATGCTGAGCACAGCCTGCCAGGTTCGCAGATCGGCAACTTCGATGCTTCGGTACTTGGCTTTGCCCACTCTGATGGCACGCACACGCAAACCATCAATAATACGTACTCTGGCCCGTTTGGGGAAGCCGGAATCGCGGAAGGGTATTCGGCTGGCCCAGTTGGCGCCGCTGAATCAGACGTGGAAGGCAAGCCATTCGCATCTTACTTCTCAGGCAACGTTATTCAGATCTGCCCCGTAGGTGCATTGACCTCCGCCTCCTACCGCTTCCGTGCTCGCCCATTCGATCTGGTATCGGTCGAGTCCGTCACTGAGCATGATGCTTCAGGCTCCGCGATCCGCGTCGACTACCGCCGCTCCACGGTGGTGCGTCGCATGGCATCGGAAGATATGGACGTCAATGAAGACTGGATCACCGATAAAGATCGTTTCGCATTCCGTTGGCAAAACGGCCCAGATCGCCTGAAGTATCCACAGATTAAAGGCATTGATGAGCCGGTGTCGTGGAACGAAGCGATCGAGACCGCAGCCGACGCGCTTCGTGGCAAGAGAGTTGGCGTGATTACAGGCGGCCGGCTCCCACTCGAAGACGCATACGCATATTCGAAATTCGCCCGTGTAGCGCTCGGCACCAACAATATCGATTTCCGTACCCGTAGCGGTTCGGAAGAAGAAGACGCATTCCTCGCTCTCCTTGCAGGGCGCGGGCTCGGCGTCACCTATGGCGACGTTGAGAAGGCTGGCCACGTACTCACCGTAGGTCTTGAAGTGGAAGACGAATGCGGCGCATTGTTCCTGCGTTTACGCAAAGGCGTACTCGCGAAGACGACGTCCGTTTCCGTTATTTCCGCATACGCAACGCGTGGTACAGCAAAGATGAACGCACGTTTCATCGGTTGTGTACCAGGCGATGAAGCCCGGTTCCTCAATTCTGTAGTGCAAAGCGCCAATGGTGAAGCTAAAGATCTGTATGAGGATCTCGCTGGCGCCGAGGGTGCTGTGATTTTGGTGGGTGAGCGCGCAGGCAACATTCCTGGTGCTCTCAGTGCCGTCATTCAGCTTGCAACCCGTACCAACTCGAAGATTGCGTGGGTGCCTCGGCGTGCCGGCGATCGCGGCGCGATCGAAGCTGGCGCAATGCCGAACTTGCTGCCAGGTGGCCGCTTAGTAACGGACTCTGTGGCGCGTGCAGATCTCGAAGCCGTGTGGGAAAGTGCTCCGCTCCCATCTGAGCGAGGCATGAATACCGAGCAGATGCTCAAGGCTGCTGCCGAGGGTGAGCTCGATGCGCTCGTGCTTGCAGGCGTCGAGCTTGTAGATCTTCCAGACGGCGCACAAAAGGCACTCGAATCGGCCTTCGTTGTGCAATTCGAAGTGCGCGAGACGGACACAACCGCCTTCGCCGATGTACTCATTCCAGTAGCGCCCACCGCGGAAAAGGGCGGTACGTTCGTTAACTGGGAAGGCCGGATGCGCCCATTCGGGCAGGTCATCACCTCGCGATCATTGCCTGATCGCACGGCTCTTGATGATCTTGCTGCGGAACTAGGCGTAGATCTTGGCTTGCACGGGCTTGAAGCCGTCGTCAATGAGTATGCGCAGCTGCGCCAATGGAAAGGCGCGGCTCCAGCGATGCATTCTGTGGATCCAGAGCCTATGAAAGCGCTAGGGGCTGGCTCTGCTATTTTGGCATCATGGAAGCAGATGCTCGATGCGGGTGCGCTACAGAGCCATGAACCACATCTTGCCCTGACTGCACGTAAGCCTGTTGCTGTTATGTCGAGTGCAACGGCTACGCAGGCGGGTATTACAAACAAGGTCAAGGTAACCGGACCAACAGGTTCGATTATCGTGGATGCCGTCACAGTACCGATGCCTGATGGCGTCGTCTGGCTGCCGCAGAATTCTGTGGGATGCCAGATCGCGCAGATTGGTTCGCATGCAGGCGATGTTGTGACGATCGCTAGCTCGGAGGTGACGAAGTGAATCCGATTCTGATGAATCTGGGTGACGGCGTCCAGCTCGCGGATTTCTCCGACGACACATGGTGGATTTGGGTGATCAAAGCCGTATTCATCGTCGTGTATCTGATTTTCTCGGTGATCTTCGCGCTCTGGTTTGAACGCCGTTTGCTGGCTCGAATGCAAAACCGTCTCGGCCCGAATACGGTAGGCCCTGCTGGCTTGCTGCAGTCGTTCCCAGACGCAGTGAAACTTCTCTTTAAGGAAGACTTCTTCCTTAAAGGTGCTGATCGCGTGGTGTATTTCATCGCTCCGGCGATTTCGGCATTGTGTGCATTCACGCTCATGGCTGTGATTCCGATGGGGCCAGAAGTGAACCTCTTCGGGCACACGACGCCATTGCAGCTCGCCGATTCCCCTGTGGCGATTCTGTTCGTGCTCGCCGTAGCAGCGCTCGGTGAATACGGCCTTGTTATGGGCGGCTGGTCTGCAAAGTCTACGCTCCCTCTCTACGGCTCTGTGCGTTCAGCAACACAGATGATTTCTTACGAGTTGGCACAAGGGCTTTCACTCGTCACGGTGTTCATCGTTAATACCACGATGTCTACCTCAGGAATTGTTTCGGCTCAGCAGGGCTTGTGGAACGTATTCATTATGTTGCCGGCATTCCTCATCTATCTTGTGACGATGTTTGGTGAGGCAAACCGCCTTCCATTCGACCTTCCCGAAGCGGAAGGCGAACTTGTGGCAGGTGCACACACTGAGTATTCCTCGATGAAGTTCGGTTGGTACTACCTCTCCGAATACGTGAATATGTTGAACCTCTCCATGCTTGCTACAACGCTTTTCTTCGGCGGCTGGCGTACCGGCCCGATCATGGCATGGATCTTCAGCCTGTGGGGCGGCGATCCGAATACGGGTTGGTGGCCGATGCTGTGGTTCATCTTGAAGACGTGGGTATTCATGGCCATCTTCGTGTGGGCGCGCGGTGCCACATTGCGCTTCCGTTACGACCAATTCATGAAACTTGGCTGGAAGGGTCTCATCCCGTCGGCGCTGATCTGGCTGTTCATTGTGATGGTTGTGCTCGGTATCGATATGGTCTACCCAATAAACGTTGCGGCTGTACTGGTGATTCTGTCGCTCGGTTTCTCACTCATTATGATCATTTGGGGATTCGGCGACGATCGCGTACATCCAACTCAAGCGCAGCTTATCGAACAGCGTGAGAGGGAAGAGTTCACCGGCTTCGAAAACGGCTATCCAGTACCGCCGCTTCCAGGGCAGCATCTGCCGCCGTCTCCGCGCCTACGCAAACGCCAGTCTGTAGCTGCAGGTGCTGGCACTACTTCTCAAAGCATTCAAACAACGGAGGCTGAGTGAGAATGACCGACAACACGAATATCGAACAGCATTCCCAGGCTGAGCGCGCAAAGGCTGAGATCCCTGACTACGGGCCGAAGAAGAAAGGCGCACTCGGTAAACTCTTCGCACCGGTAGCAGGGTTTGGCGTGATGTTCTCAACCATCTTCCGGCCAACATACACCGAGCAGTATCTGCCGAACTCCACGAAAGAAAAGAACAAGGCACAAATCAAGCCTCACTATCACGGATTGCATAAGCTCAACCGTTACGCGGACGGGCTTGAGAAATGTATCGGATGTGAGCTGTGCGCGTGGGCATGCCCGGCAGACGCAATCTACGTCGAAGCGGCACCCAATACGCCACAAGAGCACTACTCGCCCGGTGAGCGTTATGGGCGTGTATACCAAGTGAACTATCTGCGCTGTATTTTCTGTGGATACTGCATCCAAGCGTGCCCAACGCGTGCATTAACGATGTCAAACGAATTCGAAATTGCAGCGACGACGCGTGAGGAGCTTATCTACGAGAAGCAGAACCTCCTCGTACCACTGGCGGAGGGTATGCTTAATCCTCCACATCCGATGGTCGCCAATTCTTCAGACGCCGATTACTATCGCGGCACGGTCACTGGGCCTACGCAGTCTCAGATCGATTGGGTGCGTGAGCATCGCCCCGACGATCCCAGCCTCGATACAGTTCGTGCAACTGGCGCTGAAATTGAGGAGGTGAAGGCCTGATGTTACCAGTAGCTGATCCTATGTATGTTTCAACAGGGGAGACGATACTTTTCGCACTCCTGGCAATCTCAATGGTGATTGTGGCCGCATACGGTTTGCTGATTGCCAGGCGCGCCGTATACACGATTATCTCGGTGATTTTCGTGATGGTAGGCTTCGCCTTCCTATACACAATGCTTGAGGCACCATTTATGGGTGTTGCTCAAGTGGTGGTATATACGGGCGCCATCTTGATGATGTTCCTGTTCGTGCTCATGTTGATTGGTGTTGATTCCGCCGATTCGGGGCACGAGACGCTCCCAGGGCAGCGCTTCGTTGCTGTGGTCGGATCACTGGGCATGGCAGCAGTACTGATCGCCGTCGTCATTGCCACGAAAGTGCCCGAAACTGTTGGCGTCATGCAAAATGGTAACCCGGACGCGGCATCCAACCCTGTAGAGGTGGCCAAACTCGTATTTAGCAACCACGTGCTCACCCTCGAACTCACCGGTACACTCCTGATCGTTGCAGCCCTCGGTGCGATGACGCTCACGCACCGCGATCGTGTGAAGCCGAAAGTCACGCAGATTGAGCTCGCGAATCAGAAAGTCCGCGACTTCACTGAAAAGGGCATCGATCCCGGGCAGAAGCCAAATCCTGGCGTGTATGCAGAATCGAACTCTTCAACCAATCCGTCGCTTACAGCCTATGGCAAACCGCTTGAGAATTCCGTCAACCGTGTGTTGAAGGTGCGCGGGCAAGAGCGTCGTCTTGCAGAGATTTCACCTGCGACGGTTGCCAAGATTACCTCAGGTGATCTTCCAAGCGGCCCGAGCACGTACGGCAAGGTTGGGCGCGCACACGTCAATGGCATGCCAGGCACTTCAGCGCCGGATCACGATGGCGCATTTGAGCGCTTCGAGGCACTTGATTCACAGCCTGGGTCTCCTGCTCTCGAATCAAGCGATTCTCACAAGGAGGAAGATAACAAATGAACCTTTTCGGGTACATCATTCTCGCGTTAGTCCTCTTTGCTATCGGCGGAGCCACGGTGCTTACACGGCGCAACGGCGTGATTGCCTTGCTTGGCGTTGAGATTATGCTCAACTCGTGCAACTTGG
This sequence comes from Arcanobacterium sp., assembly GCA_022783665.1. GTDB lineage: Bacteria > Actinomycetota > Actinomycetes > Actinomycetales > Actinomycetaceae > Arcanobacterium_A. The sequence goes on along the minus strand of JALFZJ010000043.1, from coordinate 35,488 downwards.
TGCTTGTGACCTTCTCCCGCATGTGGAGAAATCTCGACGGCCAACTTTTCGCATTCTTCGTAATGGTTGTTGCTGCCGCGGAAGTCGTGGTTGGCCTTGCAATCATTATTTCGATATTCAGAACACGCGGTTCTGCATCGCTTGATGGTGCGAACCTTTTGAAGAATTGATGGAAGTAGGTATGAATTCCATGTTCAATAGTCTTCTTCCAATCATGAGTGCCGCTGGAGCGGTTGATGCCGCCGAGGCCACAGGAGCTGCAGGTCTCATCTGGCTCACAGTTGCTATTCCGCTCATTAGCTGCGGAATCCTACTTGTGGCTGGCAAAGTTGCAGACGCCTGGGGGCATTGGCTCGGCATCGCAGCATCCACGGCGTCATTCATCATTGGTTTACTCGCAACGATTCAACTTCTCGGGCTCGATCCGGCACAACGGATTCTAGAGACGACGCTCTACACGTGGGTGCCGGCCTCGGGTCTCGTCGTTGACCTCGGTATGCGCGTAGACCCCTTATCGATGACGTTCGTGATGCTCGTAACCTTCGTGGGCACGCTCATTCACATCTACTCCGTGGCGTATATGGCACACGATGTGGCTCGGCGCCGCTTCTTTGCTTATCTGAATCTGTTTGTCGCCTCGATGCTGTTACTCGTCTTGGGCAACTCCTATCTTGTGCTCTTCTTCGGATGGGAAGGCGTTGGCCTTGCATCATACTTGCTGATCTCTTTCTGGAACTACAACCCGGACTACGCGGCAGCAGGTAAGAAAGCCTTCGTAATGAACCGTATCGGCGATCTCGGCATGCTTATCGCAATGATGGCGATGGTGGCCAACTTCGGTTCAGTGAAGTTCACAGAAGTGTTTGCCCAGGTTCCTGGCGCTTCCACAGGCGTGGCAACGTTCATCGGGCTGTTCTTGCTCCTTGCAGCTTGTGGTAAATCCGCCCAGTTCCCGCTTCAAGCATGGCTTGGCGACGCGATGGCCGGCCCGACGCCTGTCTCCGCTCTTATCCACGCCGCTACAATGGTTACTGCGGGTGTCTACCTCATGGTTCGCTCGGGCGTTGTGTATGCAACTTCCGCTACAGCACAACTCGCTGTGGCGATTATCGGCCTGATTACCCTGGTGTTCGGCGCTATAGTCGGCGCTGCGAAAGACGATATGAAGAAAGTGCTTGCAGCATCTACCATGAGCCAGATCGGCTATATGATGCTCGCTGCAGGGCTCGGGCCAGTGGGTGCGGCCTTCGCTATCTTCCACCTCGTCACGCACGGCTTCTTCAAAGCGAATATGTTCCTCGGGGCAGGCGCTGTGATGCATGCAATGGACGACGAAGTGAATATGCGCGGCTTCGGGGGTCTTGGCAAGCACATGAAGATCACCTTCTACACTTTCCTCGCAGGTTATCTTGCCATTATTGGTTTCCCGTTCCTCTCGGGATTCTATTCAAAAGACAAGATCATTGAGACTGCTTTTGTAGGCGAAGGTGCTCAGCCGTGGATCTTCGGATTCATCACAGTAGCTGTAGCAGGGCTGACGGCGTTCTATATGTCGCGTCTTGTGTTTATGATCTTCCTCGGTGAGGAACGCTGGAGCCATGACGGTGCTGGTGCCAAGCATCCGCATGATCCATCGCCGCTAATGTGGGTGCCGATGGCGATTCTTGCACTCGGCTCGCTATTTCTTGGTGCAGCCTTGAATTACGGCGGTTTTATCACCTGGCTTGAGCCGGCAATCGGCCATGCAGAGCACGGAGAACCAGTACTGCCCATCATCGTCATCACAATTATTACCTTGGTGGCTGTAGCTATCGGCGTGGCCGTTGCATGGATGATGTACGTGAAGGTGCCAGCACCGAAGGCTGCGCCTCTTGGCAATGCCCTCACCCGTGCGGCTCGCGAGGATCTCTACCAGGATTACATCAACGATACAATGGTCGTGACGCCGGTTATGGCACTTGCGTCTGGCACTTCGACTGTTGACCATGCCGTTGTAGATGGAGCTTTTGAAGGCTCTGGTAAGTTGCTCCCGTGGTTTGGAAAGACCATCGGTGCTCTGCAAAACGGTTACGTCCGTAGTTACGCAAGCTACATTGTAGCGGGCGTCATTATCGCTCTGATCGCCGCTGTGGCAACGCAACTGTGAGAAGGGAAGGAATAGAGGTAATGCAAACCGTAATTGAGGCAGCCTTTCCTTGGCTGACCGTTATGATCCTTCTAGCTCTCGTAGCGTCAGCGCTGCTGTGGCTGATCAAGCCGCTTCGATCGGTAGCACGCCCGTTTGCGCTTGGTGTATCACTCGTGATTTTGGTGATCACAGTTGTAGCACTGGCCGGTTTTGATATGGATCAAGGCAATATCGTGCAGCTCGCGGAGACGTACCCGTGGATTCCAACCCTTGGCGTCTCTATCGCATGGGGCGTAAACGGTATGGGCGCAGTGATGATTCTGCTTGCCACATTCCTTGTGCCGGTCGTCGTATTAGCTGGATGGAATGATTTCGATGGGGAACGAGCAGGCGGATATTTTGCCTGGATCTTGTTCCTCGAGGCAAATATGATCGCACTCTTTGCAGCGCGCGACGTATTTCTGTTCTACATTCTGTTCGAACTGATGATTTTGCCGATGTACTTCTTGATTGGGCGCTACGGCGGAAAGAACCGCAGCCATGCTGCGATGAAGTTCCTATTGTTCTCCATCGCTGGCGGTCTTATCATGCTCGTGGGCGTCATCGGGGTGTTCGTTTCAGTGGTACAAACCCAAGGCACAATACCGAACTTCCTGATCGATTCACTCGCAGGTAGCATAGCTGCTACCGGCTCAACCAAGGTGTGGTTGTTCCTGGCGTTCTTCATTGGTTTTGCAATTAAAGCGCCAATGTGGCCGGTACATACGTGGCTGCCAGATACTGCCGAAGAATCTCCGGCAGGCACATCTGCACTGCTTGTAGGCGTACTGGACAAGCTCGGCACATTCGGAATGATTGCGATTTGTGCTCCGCTCTTTGCGCACATGCCGCACGCAGTGAACGTAACCATCATCGTATTCGCAGTGATCTCGATTCTGTGGGGCGCGCTGCAGGCTATTGCAGCTGATAACCTTATGCGTTTGGTTGCATACACCTCCGTTTCGCACTTTGGTTTTATGGTGATGGCGATCTACTCCGGATCCCAGCTCGCAATCTCTGGTGCGATTCTTTATATGGTGGCTCACGGCGTGGGCACAGCCGCGTTGTTCCTCGTGGTGGGTTTCCTCGGCCAACGTGGCGGCACGCATTCGATTTCGCACTATCGCGGATGGCAGCGCGTTACGCCAGTGTTGGCTGGCACCTTCTTGGTATCAGGCTTGGCCACTATCGCGCTCCCGGGGCTTTCGGGATTCATTCCTGAGTACCTGGTGCTTATGGGCACATTCGACGTTGTGCCAGTAGCGGCCTTCTTCGCTGTGGTTGGTGTGGTGCTCGCAGCTGTGTATATATTGCTGCCGTACCAGAAAGTATTCACCGGCCCGAAGCCTGAAATAGAGGTGCCTGATCTCAATGCCCGTGAGAAGACGGTGATGGGGGTACTTATTGCAGCGATGCTTGCACTCGGTTTCTTCCCTGGCCCGATTCTTGATGCGGTGAATCCGGTAGCCACGGATACTGCTGTGCTCGTCACTGCCGACGGCGGTGACGCTGCCACCGATGTTGTAGTTTCAAGTGAAGGGAGCGATACCAAATGACGCAGATTACTGACTGGCTCAATGCGCTCCCACTGATCGTGGTGCTTGGAGCTGCCGTGGTTTCGACTTTGGTTGAAGCATTCGTGCCGCGTGGTGCCCGCCGCGTCACCCAGATCGTGATTTCACTACTCGCTCTCGTGGTCGCACTCGTGAGCCTTGTATGGCGCGGCACAGTAGCGGTGACGGCAAGCACGGAACAAGGTGCTTCCGGAGTTGGCATACAACCAATCATGACGACGGGTGCCGGCACCGAACTGTTCGGCATTAATCTCGTGCAAGACGCTTTTTCGATTCTCGGCCAGGCCGTGATCTTGATTAGCGCAATCCTTGCTTTCCTCGTTATTGCAGATCGCTCTGAGAACCGTGACGGCGCATTCACGGCCTCCGCGGCCACCCGCCCTGGATCACAAGAAGAGCATGAATCGACCGTGGCTGGTAGAGTGCAAACGGAAATCTTCCCGTTGGCCTTATTCGCTACGGGCGGCATGATGGCGTTTACATCGGCCTTTGACCTGCTCACATTGTTCATCTCTCTAGAGGTGCTTTCGCTACCGTTGTATGTGCTTTGCGCAACCGCACGCCGCAAGCGTCTGCTCTCACAAGAGGCCGCAATGAAATACTTCATCCTGGGCGCATTTTCCTCTGCGATCTTCTTGATGGGTGCCGCATTCCTCTATGGAGCTACAGGCACGTTGTTCTTCAACGGAATCAGCCAGAATACGATGATGTTCTACGGGGATGACGCCGATGTTCTCTTTGCAGTCGGTGCTATCATGCTCACCGTGGGTCTGCTCTTCAAGATCGGCGCGGTACCATTCCATGCGTGGACTCCTGATGTATACCAGGGCGCTCCGAGCCCCATCACAGGGTTCATGGCAGCGGGTACCAAGGTGGCAGCGTTTATCGCCCTGCTGCGCGTGACGGCGTACTTCGCTTTGCCTGTATCGAATACATTCACCGTGTTCCTATGGATCGTTATTATTGCAACGATTGTAGTGGGCACTGTACTTGGCATGGTTCAAAATGATGTGAAGCGCATGCTGGCATACTCTTCGATCGCCCATGCTGGCTTCATCTTGATCGCTATTGTGTCGATCTTGGGTGGTCAGTTGATCGGTGAAGCAGTGGCTTCGTTGATTTTCTACCTGTTGAGCTATGGCATCGCATCGGTTGGCGCATTCGCGATCGTCACGCTCGTACGCGATCAAGATGCCAACGGAAACGTACTTGGCGAAGCAACGAATATGGACTCGTGGGCTGGCCTGGGTAAGAGGAGCCCGATACTTGCATCCGCGATGCTTGTGTTCCTCCTTTCCTTCGCGGGTATTCCGCTCACAGCGGGCTTTATCGGGAAGTTCGAAGTGTTCCGCGTCGGTGTGTTTACAGGCAATACCGTATTAGTAGTGATCGCAGTGCTCGCTTCGGCTGCCACTGCATTCTTCTACTTCCGTCTGGTACGATTGATGTTCTTCCAAGATCCGGTTGAAGGGCGCGTGAAGGTTGTTGAATCTGAAGGAACCACAGTAGTAACGATTATCGTTGCTGTAGTTTTGACGATTCTGCTCGGCGTCTTCCCTGATCCGATCATCGCACTGATTCAAGGAACAATTGCGTGAGTATTATTTCCTCGCTTCTGAGCAGCCAAGGCGATTTGGGGCGTGAGCTCGCCGAACGTATGGAACGCGTTGAGCGTATGCTCAACAGCGTCGTTAACGTCGACGATCTCGTAGTGGATCCAGTCACGTCCCATCTCGCTAAGGCTGGCGGGAAGCGTCTACGGCCAGCTTTGTGCCTTATGGCTGCTGAGCTTGGCCCCAACTCTGCGAGCCGTGAAGTGTTTGAAGCATGTCTCGTCGTTGAGCTCACGCATCTGGCGTCTCTGTATCATGACGACGTCATGGACGAAGCACCTTTACGCCGAGGAGTGGAATCAGCACAGCTCGTGTTTGGTAATTCTTCGGCTATTCTCGCAGGCGACGTACTCTTTGCCCGTGCGTCGTCTATCATTGCAGACCTCGGCCCGCAGGCAGTGAAACTCCACGCCCAAACATTCGAACGACTTTGCTCAGGCCAACTGCACGAGGTTGTGGGTGTAAGGGGATCGGAAGATCCTATCGAGCATTACATTCACGTACTCGCCGATAAGACGGGTTCGCTCATTGCGGCGTCCGCACGGTACGGTGTGATTTTCTCCGGTGGAAGCGATGAGGTAGCTGAAGCCGTTGCACGGTATGGCGAACTATTGGGCGTAGCATTCCAGCTAGCAGATGATGTGATTGATCTTGTGTCAGATCCTGAGGCTACAGGAAAGACTCCAGGCACGGACTTGCTTGAGGGCGTAGACACGATGCCAACCCTGCTGCTTCGCACACAAGCAGCCGCAGGCACCATTGACGACGCCGGCAAAGAAATCTTGGCACTTTTGGATAGTGGGCACCTTGCCGAGGGCGATAATCTCGCCCGAGCAGTCGCATTGCTCAAGGATCACGAGGTAGTCGCGCACACGAAAGAACTTGCCGAACGTTTGGCCGTTGATGCGGTGAACGAACTAGATCCGCTGCCTGCAGGTGAAGTAAAGGACGCTTTCAACGCTTTCGCCTTTGCAATGGTTCACAGAATGTCGTAGCCATAGGGCGATCTAATACGCTGTAGGACGAATCTAATACTTCGGTTCCACACCAGAATCTGCATAATGGGATACGGTGGATGCGTATATAGACGATATGCGCCAACGCATCCGCGTCATCAAGGTTCATACGAATACAAGGAGAGCGATGAGCAAGCTTCTCGACAAGATACTTCGCGCAGGTGAAGGCCGCACTCTCAAGAAGTTGGCCCGCATTACCGAGAGCGTGAATGTGCTCGAAGAATCGATGAAAGAGCTCTCCGATGATGAGCTTCGTGCACAGACGGATGTGTTCCGTGAGCGCTACGCCAATGGCGAGTCTCTTGATGATCTTCTTCCTGAGGCGTTCGCTACCGTGCGAGAAGCATCAGTGCGCACGCTCGGCATGCGCCACTTCGATGTGCAGATTATGGGCGGTGCCGCCTTGCATCTGGGCAATATCGCTGAGATGAAAACTGGCGAGGGCAAAACGCTTGTGGCGACTCTTGCGGCATATCTTAACGCCATTCCGGGGAAGGGTGTGCACGTCGTCACCGTTAATGACTATCTCGCATCCTACCAGGCGGAACTTATGGGCCGCGTGTATCGGTTCCTTGGAATGACGACGGGAACAATCGTCACTTCACTATCGCCGGATGCGCGCAGGCGTGCATACGCTGCCGATATTACGTACGGAACGAACAATGAGTTCGGTTTTGACTACTTGCGCGACAACATGGCAAAAGATACGAGCAAACTCGTACAGCGTGAGCATTTCTTCGCGATCGTAGACGAAGTTGACTCGATTCTCATTGACGAGGCCCGTACGCCGCTGATTATTTCCGGCCCTGCCGAAGGCGATGCCAATAAGTGGTATCGTGCTTTTGCTGAGGCGGTTGTGCACATGAAAGCCGAGACCGATTATGAAGTAGACGAGAAGAAACACACTGTGGGTGTACTCGAGCCTGGTATCGATAAGATCGAAGATCTCCTCGGCATTGATAACCTTTACGAATCAGTGAACACTCCGCTCATCGGGTACCTCAACAATGCAATCAAAGCCAAAGAGCTGTTCCATCGCGATAAAGACTACATCGTTTCCAATGGAGAGGTGCTGATTGTAGATGAGCATACCGGGCGAGTGCTCCCAGGGCGCCGCTATAACGACGGTATGCATCAGGCTATTGAAGCCAAAGAACATGTAGAGATCAAAGCTGAGAACCAGACGCTTGCAACGATCACGCTGCAAAACTACTTCCGCATGTACGACAAGCTCTCAGGGATGACTGGTACGGCAGAGACGGAAGCTGAAGAGTTTGCTTCAACGTACAACATCGGTGTGGTTCCGATTCCTACGAATAAACCGATGATTCGCAACGATCGAACCGATCTCGTATATCCCACCGAGAGCGGCAAGTTCAAGGCAATCGTTGCAGATATCAAAGAGCGCTTCGAGTCTGGGCAGCCGGTACTTGTTGGTACTGCGTCGGTGGAGAACTCTGAAAAGCTTTCAACGCTGCTCAAGAAAGCACATATCCCGCATCAGGTACTTAATGCTAAGCAGCATGAGCGCGAAGCAGCCGTTGTAGCAATGGCTGGGCGCAAACATGCGGTGACTGTAGCTACCAATATGGCCGGCCGTGGTACAGACATTATGCTGGGCGGTAATGCTGAGTATATCGCGGTTGAAATGATGGCCAAGCGTGGCTTGAACCCGCAAGAGAATGCTGAGGAGTACGAGAAAGTCTGGCCTGAGGTGCTCCAGCAGGCACGTGAAGCTGTGCAGGCAGAGCACGATGAAGTTGTAGGGCTGGGTGGCTTGTATGTGCTCGGCTCGGAACGCCATGAATCACGCCGTATCGACAATCAGCTCCGTGGGCGTTCAGGACGTCAGGGTGATCCGGGCGAGTCCCGCTTCTATCTCTCACTTGATGATGATCTCATGCGTTTGTTTGCGAACTCGCGCATGATTGAGCCATTCCGCAATGGCCCTGCCGATGAAGCTCTCGATTTCAAGGTGTTGTCTAAAGCTATTGAGCGTGCTCAGACGTCGATAGAGGCGCGCAATGCAGAGATGCGCAAGAACGTGCTGAAATATGACGACGTCATGAATGAACAACGTACTGTTGTGTATTCTGAACGCCGGCGTATTCTCGAAGGCGAAGACCTCGAATCGCAGATTGAATCATTTATCGATTTCGTTGTAGACGATACCGTAACGGCAGATACCCTCGGATCATCCGATGATTGGGATCTTGAGCATTTGTGGAACGATATCGCCACCTACTTTAAGCCGTCATTCAGGGCTGATGAGCTGGTGGAAGCACACGGTGGAATCAAGAATCTCACCCGTGAAGAGATACTCGCTGAGCTGCGCGATGATATTCATGCGGTCTACGACGAACGTGAAGAAGAACTTGGCGACGAAGCAATGCGCGAAGTGGAGCGGCAAGTACTGCTGAATGTGCTCGATCGCAAATGGCGCGAGCATCTCTACGAGATGGACTACCTCAAAGAAGGAATCGGCTTACGTGCGATGGCTCAGCGCAATCCGCTCGTCGAATATAAGCAAGAAGGCTTTGAGATGTTCCAGTCGATGAATGATGCGATCCGTTCAGAGACTGTACAGTACCTCTTTAACTTCGAGCTTCCCAGCGAGCGTGAGCATCGCATGATGCTTGAGACGGCGCAACAGGCGGCAGCTGCACAGCTCGCCGGTGGTACCAACGGCGGATTTGTAGGGGTCCCGCCGCGCGCGCAGCAAAATGTGAAGCTCCAAAAGCTTGCCAAACAGGTAACTGGTGTAAAGGACGACGACTCATCTCCGAAGCTGACGTACACTTCCGCGTCACAAGTGCGCAACTCTTCAGGTAACGCATCTCCTAGAGACGTGCGTACAGCATCGAATCTCCGTCAGCCATCGGCAGGCAACGAGCAACCTGCAGCTGCGCCGATGAACCGCGCACAGCGCCGCCGCGCAGCACGCGGGAAGAAGTAAGAGTTGCACACACGTTACGTCTTGGAGAGCAGATGAACTCTCCGGGGCGTAGCTGTTTCGCTAGCTAGTGAGAAACTCGTTATGCTTACGATTCACTATCGTGCCATGCTCGGATGCTGGCGCGGGTGTGCAGGCGGTGTTAGGCAATCTCAAGCGCAGTGACGATCCATTTCCTTCTGCGCACTTCGAGGCGCACGGCAACTGCACGTACTCGGCGCCCGTCAAAGACGATCGCCGAGACCTCTGCGACGCGGTTTTTGGGATGAAATGCTCGAACATTGACGATACGCGGCGCGAGGTGGCGTTGATTTCGCGGGTTTCGCATCCGCCCCGCATGTAGAGCGCTGACGTATTTCGAAAAAGAATGGAAGACGCCTGGAGTCATCCACGCTTGTAAGTAGCGCATTGGCCGCAACCCGATAAGCGTTTCGATGCACTGGCGCGCTATGAGCCCACCTATGCGGCGTGCATCGGGGAAGTCGTGAGGGAGTGGCTCGTCGAGAGCGCCGTCATCATCAAAATGAATAACGTGTGTTCGTCCCTCCGGCGCGGCGCGCCCGTCGTTTGCACTATAAGCGTTCTGGGTATCTTGTGAGTCTGCCATACCCTGTGGTTTTGCCTCTGAACCTGACTCACGCAAAACGCCGTTGGCGCTGCCTGTATCTCCTTGAATACGGTTATGCCGAGTATTGCGCGCAGCATGAGGCGCTACCACCGTGTTCGACGAATCTGATGCTGTGCTTGCCTCGGGCTTGTGCTCTCGTATAGGCGTAAGCTCAGACTTGTGCTTGTGCTTAGGCTCAGGCTTGTACCCAAGCCCCACCTTGGATTCGGGTTCAGCTTCGGGTTCGCGATCAGCATCGATTGTGGTTGCCGCGTCCCCCGTGTGCGGTGGTTGAATCGAATAGTTCACGCGCCTCTCGCTACGCATACGCACATGGAGTGGGAAGGGGCGAGTGATCGCCGTTTCTCTGAGAGCCGGATTTCTGGTAGTCGCCATATTGTGCCCGATGAAATTGCCAGCAGGAAGAATCATTGCCATGTGCGCTCCGTCTGCATCACCCCAGCCCGCATGTGTAGACGTAACTGCAGTCACAACTGTGCGAGCATCTTTGTGGTGTTCGCACCCAGATGCATCGTTGAGATGTGTGCGCTTGGAGATCAGCACAGTGCTGCTATATGGCGTGGCTGGTGAAGAAACATGTGGTTCATTCGAATCCATGAAAAGGTCCTTGTAAGTATCGGGTCGTCATTGGCCGTCACAGTGAACATCACGTGTTCGGTGATATTCACTTGCTGGTGCCGAAGGGAGCTAGCGCTTTGTGCCTTCGGGTTGTATCAGTTCGATAATCGTAAAGACGATGATTATACGCAGCGACGGTATATAGTCCGCATTACTGAAATATCAAATATGTAATTCATACCGAGAGTGATAGGCGGCTGAGCGGAGATGACTAGCGAGGCATTCTCTCGATCAAGATCATGGAGTCTAGTATGAGAATATGAGAATCTACATTCCTCTTGTTGGAGCCGATTTAGCCGCCGGCGAGATTACTCCTCGCCCCGTGCATACCGTTACTGCGGCACTGCGAAGTGCGCTGCCAGACGTCGATGACGAGGGTCTGGAGTATAGTGCAACACTCGCTGCTGCCGATGGTGCACTCGTGCTGATGCAACAGGAGTTCAGCAGTGAGAAGGATACGCCCAACTTGCCCGCCCCTGCATCGCATTTATCCATTGACTCTTTCGATCCGCGCTTTCGCAGGATCATTGCAAGCGCTGAGGTGGAAGAAGGCGTACTCGATATGCGGGTAGCTGTGGCACTTGAAGCAGTGCCGTCTCAAGTGCATCTGGTGCGGCAGGTTGAATGGGAACACGTGGATTCCATCCTCATTGACGAACCGGGTTTTAGTAAGCTGATTGCACAGGCACTTGCAGGGGATGAGCGTTCTTTTGAAGCCAGTGGTGATATTGATCTGCTATGGTATGACGTTGTGGAACGCGAAGCGCTCTATGAGATGCTAGGCGAGGACTCTCAGTGAAGAAGTGCCATCTCCTCGAGGCTCGACAGTAATCCGTGTAGGGATTTGCTGCTTGAGTTCGCTGACGTGGGAAATGATACCTATTGAACGTCCGTTGCGAGTCAGAACGGAGAGTGCATCCATAAGAGCGTCACGCACATCGTCCGATAGGGAGCCAAATCCTTCATCAATCAATAGAGTGCCTATCTGTATTCCTCCGTTTTCGGCGCGGACGACTTCAGCAAGCCCTAGAGCAAGGCACAGTGAGGTAAAGAAAGTTTCGCCGCCTGAGAGAGACGCCGTAGGTCTCAAGGCTTTCGAATCGTCGGCAGTATGAAGATCGCGGATAGCAAGGCTGAGCCCATTCATCTGGTTACGCTTATAGTCGTCTGCACGTTCCAGAAGGTAGCGCCCAGATGATATCTGTTGCAGATAGGTATTCGCGGTATCGATCACCGCATCGAATCGCTTCATTAGCACCCAAATGTGAAGAGGGATGGGTAATCGTGAGGCGGCACCTCCCGAAGCGATCTCCGCGAGGCGTGTGATAGGCAGAGATTCTCCTACTTTTTTCTTCCATATTATTCGCTTCTGTGCAATCGTCTCGGCGGCTTCGAGTGCCTGCCGCGCAAACACAGCAGTCTGCGTGGCAGCCGTCCTAGCCGTCTGTGCTTGTAGATGACGTTCCGCCTCGCGTGCTTCTAAAGAGGGTAGATCGGGCTGCTCACACGTGCTCGCATCCACAATCTCGGGCGCAGCCAAACGCGCTGTGACGGCGCTCAAAGAAGAACGATGCTCGTTGATAGTGGTGGTGTACTGTTCGATCACAGCAGACGACAGCTGTGCACGCTCAATATCGTCAGCACTGGTAAACCCTGATATGCTGATTGCTTCATCGCGCTCGCGAATCGAATCGCTCATCCTCTCAAGCTCTGTGTGCAAGGTGGTGAAGACGGATGCCACCTGCGTGACCTCGTGGTGGAGATTTGCCAAATGCTTTACGCGCGTGGAAATGCTCTCGGCCTCCCCCCGCGCTTCGACGAGAGCTTTATCGGATTGCGAGTAGCGTTCCCGAAGTGACGATAGTCTGCCGGCTCCTTCCGCTAACTTCTCAGAAAGCATCTGAATACGCGCACTGCGAGCGGCCTTCTCCTTCTCAAGCGATTCCAGCGTTGCTTCGAGCTGTTGTAGGATACCGACTGCTTCGCGTGAGGCGTCTACTTTCTGGGCGAGATTATCGAGTGTGCCGTGCTCCATCTGTACATCAGAACCATCAATCGCACTTGATATAACATTGTTGCGTTCACGTAGTTGTTCGAGCTCCACCCGCCCGGCATTGACGGCCTCGCTCGCTTTACGCGCTTCATTTTCAGCTTCTACAACTTGATCCCGAGTTACACCGTCTGGAGGCATCTGTGCAGGGGCCGGGTGTGCTGTGCTGCCACACACTGGGCATGCGCGGTCATCTTCCAAACTGTCAGCTAAAAGAGCAGCCGTTGAGCGAATCCATCGGTTGGTCAGATCGTTGCGGGTTGCTTGGAGTTGCTCATAGTGTGCTATCGCTTTGCGTAGCACTTCGCCTTGGACGCTGAGTTGTTCAGCAATCTCCGTCTGCTGGGAGAGTAGATCAACATGGCGTTGCGCTTCTTTCAGCGTTTTCTCGTTGAAATCGAGTTGCGCCGCTAGTGTACGTGCTTCGTCTCTGGCACGTTCGAGCTCGATTCTGCGTGCGGGCAATTCTGCTTCTGCTTGGCGTGCCGAATCGAGCTCCTCATCGGTTATGCGGCATTCTGCAGCGAGCGCTTCTATATCCTCTGTGAGCGTAGCTTGGGCGTTTTCGAGCTCGATCAGTTGCGTGAGTGATTCTATATCCGTACCTAACTGCGCCGTCACCGCGTCGAACTCAGTCTGTAAGGGATCCAGAATTGCGTGCAGGGAGCGAAGCAACTCATGTTCGTCTGCCTTGTTGCTTGTTTCCGCTAGAGCGGAGATGAGTGATGCGGGCTGATCGGAATCAGCGGTGGCGCGCTCAAGCAGATCGGCAGCAGCTGTAGCACATGGATCATGTGCTAACTTGCTGGCTGCGGCTAAGGCGTTTTCCATACATGTAACCAAGGAATCGCGGTGGCGCACGAGCTCCTGTGCCCGCTTATGCACAAGCTTGATGTGTTCATAGGGCACCTGCGCCCGTTGCGCAGCCCTAATGCGAGCTTCAAGTGTCGCAATCTCAGAATCCTGATCCTGGAGCGCTGCGAGGCGTTCGAGCAATGTGGCGCGCTCTGAAAGAATCTTTGAGAGATTCTCGGCGTGATGCAGCTGTTCGCGTGCCATGCGGAGCTCTTGATCGGCGCGCTCAGCGTTCGCAGCTTCAGTATTGGCTCGCTCAAGGAGTGCCGTATTGTGATCTTCGACGAACTCTGCCAGGCCATTATCGCTGCCACCGATGTAGGCATTTCCTGCAGAAAACACATCCTCAGCCTTTACGCCAAACGCATCGCGCTGCTCGTTCGTGAACCCTTTATTATTGAGCCATGAATCCACCGAGCGATGATAATCCTCGAAAGCGTCCTGCACATCTGCATGTGCTGTGCGTGCTTGTGCCGAAAGATACTGCGTGAATTCCGTGTAGTGTTGAGTGCCAAAAACTTTTTCAAGTATCTTGTGGCGCTCTAGAGAGCTGAGGCGAAGAAACGTGGCAAATTCGCCTTGAGGGAGTACAACAGTTTGTACAAATTCGCTGCGCTTCATACCAACGGTGCGCTCGATCTCTCGGCCGATATCCTCCATAGATTCACCGAGACTTTGTATAGAAACCCAGTTGCCAGTGCTTTCTGGCTCGTTTTCAACCCGCCACAAATGAGCTTTCGCTTTGACGGTGGTAGTACCGTTACCTTTCGCTTTGGCGCGTTCCCATTTTGGATTGCGTGTGATTTTGAAGGTGCCCGCCGATGTTGTAAAGACGAGCGTAACCCGAGACTCCTCGTACGGCGTGGCAAAGCGGGAGCGCATGCGGTCTTTCGTGCTCTCGGCGCCTGATACGTTGCCGTATAAGGCGAATACAATTGCATCGATGATCGTGGATTTACCAGAGCCCGTTGGCCCTTCGATCAAAAAAGTTCCACGCGAGGTGAGGGCATCAAAATCGATTGCGACGTGCTCGTGGAATGGGCCAATCGCCGTCATTTCTAAGTATCGAAATCTCATTGTGCCCCCTTACCATTTTCCACTGTTTTCCATGCGGTATGGATAAGCTCTTTCTCGGTATCGTTGAGTTCGCGCCCTCCCATTGTGGTGAAAAACTCTAAGATCATATCTTCTGGTTGTTGCCTTGCCAGCGTTGCTAGCTGCGCCTGGGCATCGATAGGCGACGTGAGGTGTTCGACGTGGAGAAGGTGGCGGTATTTCTGTTCGAGCCGGTGAAAGAGGTGATCTGGGCGGCTAGGATCCGTGATGTATATCCTGGTGAAGGAATCAGCGTACCGTTCGTTTTCCGGCGAGAGCACATCGTCGAGAGTCCCCTCGAGCGTCTTTAATGGCCGAAATATGGGAGCGGGGACGAAGGTGACGGAGTGGGGGATCCTGGAATCACTGGAATCATCGTTAGCGCCCAGATTGCCACCATCGCCAGAATCGTGTGGAATGCTAGGAACGTCACCAGCGGCGAAATCTTCAGCAGATGAGGTGCTACAAGCGGCGCGCTCGGGAAACTCTATGATTAGCGAGCCTTTCACCTGGTCTTCTTCCGAGAAAGAAAAAGCGATTGGGGAGCCCGAATAGCGAATATCGGGATCATCGTTTGTGCCAGCTTTGTGCATTCCATGCAGATGCCCGAGAGCAACATAATCAAGCGGGCCTATATCTGGAGCCCCCAAGCGGAAATAATGCGAGGGCACAGCATCTACACCGCCCGCAATGGCGCTCTGCGATGCGCAGTCTTTCGCGGCGCCTTCAGGTGAGCGATCCTTCTGCGCAGGAATGCAAAAGGTATGAGCCATTGCAATACGTGGAATTGTCTTGTTCGATGTATCATCATTTTCGATCGCAGATGCGATACGGCGGAGTACCACGGCCATCGCGCCCTCTTGTGTACGAGGTGCTAAGCGTTCTGAATAGTCGATAGCCCATGAATCAACATCGAATGGATCCAAAAAGGGTATGGGGTAGCACAAAGCCCCGAGTTCGCCGTGCGCATTGTACAGGTGCACAGGGAGATGCGCCGAGCGCGGATCGGTGCGGATATGAAGATTCGGCGCAGTGAATTGTGATAGAAATCCAAGGCGTGTAGCCGAATCATGATTGCCGGACGTCACCACCACTTGTGTGCGTTCCAGAAGCTTCCCCAGGATCTCACTAAACAGCACCAGCATCTCTTGAGGGGCAATTGCGCGGTCGAATACGTCACCCGAAATAAGCACTGCGTTCACCCCGTGCGTATCCACAGTGTGAATCACATGTTGGCCCCACAACTCGAAGGCAGGGGTGAGATCCGCCTGATGGATTCGGCGGCCGAAATGCCAATCAGAGGTATGCAGAATCTTCATGATATAAGGATATCTACGCAGTGGGGTAGAGTGTTTTGGACGTTCCGCTCTGTACTGCCCCGCAAGTTTCACCTGCGTTACGGCCGGCCATAGCTAGAGCCAATAGCTCGTGCCATAGGAGCAACGAGAACATCCTTGCGCCGACTGCTACGGCTCCACATCCGATACGGATTCGATAATCTCGCGCGCTGCATCATGCAACAGACCATTGCTCGCCAAAGCGCTATCGCCGTAAGGCCCAGGGGCACCATCGAGCGAGGTGAACATCCCGCCAGCTTCAGTAACAATCGGCACCAAAGCCGCCATATCGTAGAGCTCTAACTCAGGCTCAGCCGCTAAATCAACGCTTCCTTCCGCAACTAGCATATAGCTCCAGAAATCACCAAAGGCGCGAGTGCGCCAAGCACTTTGCGCGAGTCGTAAAAAGCCCCGAAGCTGGCCGCGCTCCTGCCATCCTCCAAGTGAGGAATATGAGAGCGAAGCGTCCTCGATCCGAGCCACCCGAGAGCAGTGAATCTGGCGTGCATTCGCCCACGACTTGCCCGTGTATGCGCCCAGCCCGCGCGCCGCCCACCAGCGCCTGCCAAGCGCGGGGGCAGACACCATACCAAGTACGATTTCGCCGTCTTCTTCCAGACCTACCAATGTGGCCCACACGGGCACACCGCGTACGAAATTCTTCGTGCCATCAATAGGATCGATAATCCAGCGTCTACCTGAGAACCCTGAATCGCTCTGCCCCTGCTCTTCGCCATACACAGCGTCACGTGCCCGATAGCGGCCAAGCATTTGCCGAATAAGCTCCTCGGCACTCTTATCCGCATCCGTTACCGGCGTCAGATCTGGTTTCGTTTCAATATGGAGATCACTCGCTTGGAAACGCTTCATCGTAACGCCGTCTACCGAATCGACAATGCTGCCGAGTACCTGCAGATCATCGGAAAGGCGCTGTGTGGGAGTAATTGCCATAGGCTCAGTTTAAGCCCACGATGGCTTATCGATTGAGTTCAACAAACGCCGAAATGATGCTACTCGAATTTGCACGCGCGGATCGGTGACCGTATCGAAAGCACAATCGAGTGCGCCCTGGGTGTGTGGGCAACCGCGCGGGCAATCCTGAGCGAGTTCTTGAAGATCGGGAAAACCGCGTAGAAGATCAGCGGTAGAGACGTGGGCAAGGCCGAAACTTCGCACGCCTGGTGTATCAATGACGATGCCGCCCGAGTTCAGCTCAAAAGCCATAGCAGACGTCGATGTGTGGCGTCCGTTGCCCGTCACCTCGTTGACGCTCCCCGTTTCGCGTTGGGCATGAGGCACGAGCGCATTGATCAACGTGGACTTACCAACCCCCGAATGGCCTACGAAGACGCTGACGTGCCCGCGAAGCAGATCGTGAATCTGGCTCAAATCTGTGGTGTGTGCTGAGGTGGCATCGCCAGGCAAAGCACTTGGCACAATGCGCAGATCCAAGTCTGAATACTGCTGCTCCACGATGGAGGAGTCGGCAAGGTCCGCCTTTGTTAAAAGGAGCACCGGCGCCATACCTGCATCGTAGGCCGCCACTAAACATCGATCGATAAGCCCAAATCTGGGCTCCGGCTGCGCAAGTGCCACAACGATACACAACTGATCTGCATTGGCTACAATGATTCGTTCTGTGCCTGATGCATCGCCGTCTTCGGCGGTACGGCGCAGCACGGATGAGCGTGGATCCACGGCTGCGATTCGAGCGAGCGTGTCTTTTCTTCCTGAAAGATCACCTACCATAGCACACATATCGCCCACGACTACCGAGCCTCGTGGAAGCTCACGTGCTTTGACGGCGATAACCTCCGTTGCGTCGTCTTCCATCGTGACGTGGTAGCGGCCGCGATCCACGCTAGTGACGCGCCCCCTGCGAGCCGTGGAATAATCTGGGCGGATCTTGGTGCGTGGCCGGGAGCGCTTCCCCGGGCGCACCCTCACTCTCGGATCGTCAGTGCCGATATCGCGATAGCTCACGCGAGCATCCCCTCCCACATCTTCACGAAGTTAGGGAGCGTTTTTGACGTCGTGGCGACGTCTTTCACCGATACGCCCGGCACTCCAAGGCCAATAATGGCCCCGAATGTAGCCATACGGTGGTCCGCATAGCTCTCAAGAATGGCTCCATGCATCCCGGCTCCGTGGGTTCCAGCTGGATGAATCGTAATCGTATCTTCGCTCGTTTCAGTGTCAACGCCGAGTTTACGCAGTTCCGTTGTGATGGCATGAAGACGATCCGTTTCATGGCCACGCAGCTGGCCGATATTGCGCAAATAGCTTGTGCCATCGGCAAAAGCAGCGACGGCTGCGAGCGTGGGAACCAACTCGCCCACATCGTGCAAGTCCATGTCGAGAGCGCGAATAGTGTGGGCGCCGTCTGCGTGAATCATGAGTGTGTACGTGCCATGAGCCAGTGGCGCGTCCAGCTCTGTGCCATCGCCGTGGTGATACGTGAAATGCGCCCCCATGCGCTCAAAAATGGTGTGGAGGTGATCACCAGGCTGCGTCGTACGAGCAGGCCAGTGCGCAATGCTCACGCTGCCGCCACACACCATGGCGGCAGCCAAAAATGGTGCCGCGTTCGATAAATCCGGTTCCACCACGAGATCGGGAAGCTGCAGGGGGCTTGGCTCAACGCGCCAGTGATTCGGCTCCGACGCTACCGTGACCCCCGCGAGGCGCAGAGCGTCAATCGTCATATCAATATGAGGTTGAGAGGGCAGGGGATGCCCCTCATGGTACACATCAAGCGCACCGTTAAAACGAGGCGCCGCAAGAAGCAGACCGCTAACAAACTGCGAAGACGCCGAAGCGTCTATTCGTACCGTACCGCCCGCCACATGGCCAGTGCCGTGGATTCTAAGGGGAAGGGATCCATGCTCAGATTCAATGCTTACGCCGAGTTGCCGCAAACCATCAACGATCGCACCCATTGGGCGCAAGCGGGCCTGCGGATCGCCGTCGATCGTGCTATCGCCATCCGCGAGCGCGGCAAGCGGCGGGATGAAGCGCATCACGGTGCCAGCAAGCCCAGCAAACACCGTGCCACCTCGTAGAGGTGACGGTGTAATGATCCAACGCTGAGGATCGCGAGTATCGACTCCTACGCCTAAACTTTGCAAGGCCTGAGCCATCAGTTGCGTATCACGTGCGATCAGCGGCGACTCAAGGGCAACGGGCTGCCCGCTCAAGGCTGCCAAAACGAGATACCGATTTGTAAGCGATTTCGATCCTGGAATCGTGATGCTCGCATTAAGTTCTTTGCCGCTGCTACCCACGAAAGGTGCGCGCCACGGCGTCACTTCATATCCCCCAGTTGAGGAAGATTAGACTTTGCGGCATCGATTTTCTTAGCGGCACGCTTTTGCGCTTTCGTAAGCTTCTTACTCGCCGCTACTCGCGTATCTCCCGCCCACGTATTAACTCTCCAGGCCACAGATGGTTTGCCCACGCGATCCGTAGCTGCAATAAGTGCCCCGCCCACGAGGCCGAGCGCGGAGGCAAGGTTCACCAAATCAGCGCGGCGTTGCGGCCCCTTATGGATCCAAAACGGGTTGTTGGCAAGTGCAATCGGAATCGGAGCGGTGCCAAGCACGAGCGAAGCAAGACGCGGTGCTTTAGAGGTGGCGAGTGCTGCACCAGCTAGCGCAACCGCTCCACCAGTGCCACGGGTGATAAGATCGGTAGTTTCGTCGTCTGGGGCTTGCACGCCAAAACGTTCCACAAGCGAATAGATTTCACGAGCGCGCGCCCGATGCTGCTCAGGATGGCGCAGTGCATCAACGCCGGCAACAATAAACGGAGTTGCAAGAAGTGGGCGGGCAATAGAGCGTAGCAGATTCATAATCTTCCTTCCGATCGCAGCACGTGAGGCTTCAGTTCCTATAGTAGTGGAAAACCAAGCAGTACAGACGCGGGAAATCAGATCGCCTTTAGTTTGATGGTGAGCCCAGCATTCCAGTTAAGATGGGAGGGATGAATACTGAATCGACGACGCGCGTATCCGCGGATGAGACACCTGAAGAGCGCAATAAGCGCTTCGAGACTGATGCTTTGCCATTTCTGGATCAACTCTATGGTGCAGCCATGCGCCTCACGCGAAATCCACAGGACGCTGAGGATCTCGTGCAAGAAACCTATGCCAAAGCGTACGGCTCATTTCATCAATACAAACCGGGCACGAACTTAAAAGCGTGGCTCTATCGGATTTTGAACAACACCTTCATTTCAAACTACCGGAAAGCGAAACGCCGCCCACAAGAGGCTGATGCCGCTGAGATTGAAGATTGGCAGGAATACCGCGCTTCCACACACCAATCTACGGGCTTGCTATCTGCAGAAATGGAAGCCATGGCGAACCTTCCTGATACCGAGATCAGAGAAGCTATGGATGCGCTTCCCACCGATAGACGCACGGCTGTGTATCTCGCGGACGTAGAAGGTTTTTCCTACCAAGAGATAGCCGATATTATGGGCACCCCTATCGGTACAGTGATGTCGCGTTTGAACCGCGGGAGAAAGCAGCTCCGCGAAATTCTGCGAGATTACGCTGCAGAACTCGGATACAAAGTGAATAACTAGCAGGTGAGGGCTCCTTCGATCGGCTCTATATGTGGCGTGGGGAAGGGCCCGGGCGGGAATAGAATCATCTCGGCAACGTTGCACCAGCATTAGAAGCAGATAATTGATATTTAGGCGATGACACAATGAAGGACGAAATGGAACCGGCCAAGACCGTCGACGACTACCTCGATGAACTTGAGTCATGTGCGTGCCACCCCGGTGGCGTACATGTACATAACGATAATTGCTCTTCGGTATTAGACCACCTATTCGAGTTGCTCGATCATGAGATCTCCCCTGAAGAAGAGGCAAAGCTCAAAGCGCATGCGGCTGACTGCGCTACGTGCGCCCAGCAGATCGACGCAGAGCTCAAGGTGCGCGAGATTGTGCGCAGAGGCTGCAGCCAGCAGGCTCCCGCCTCCCTCCATGATCGGATTTTCGCTGCATATAAGTGCTAAACGTTAGATGCGTAAGTGCTAAACGTTAGATGCGCAAGTGCTAAACGTTAGATGCGCAAATCGCGTGGCGTTGCGATATCCGGTATGATATCCAGCGTCGATCGGTAGATGGTTGCGGTCTGCCCGGTACAGCCATCTCAGTTGATGGAACGACTACGAGAGGAAATGGGGGAGAGCATGTCGAAGCGTGCAAATAAGCGTCGGATGCGTAAGAAGGCCGGAGCAAATCACGGCAAGCGTCCAAACGCTTAACAACATCAAGCATGTGATGCATCTAGGTATCAGCGAATTTCAGCCTGTAGTGGCTGGGGTTCGCTGATTTTTTGTATATACGTGATGGTATCCTGAAGATGATATGCTCTGGAAGATTCAGGAGGATTGGGGCTCACAATGGTAAGTTTTGATGCGGCAGAGGAGAAGATGAGAGCCGCCGGCGCGAGTGAACTTGCGATTAAGGTATTCACCCGATACGCGCGTCAGGTATCAGAAGGTGCCACTGGCCTCATTCCAGAGGAGACGATTGAGCCTATTACGCAAGTGCCATCAATCGAAGACATTAGCGTTGATCCCGAGAAAGCCCATGAAGCTCTTGATGCCACTGTGCTCCTTAAGCTCAATGGTGGCCTTGGCACCTCGATGGGTATGGACAAAGCGAAATCCCTATTGCCTGTGCGCGATGGGCTGCGTTTCATCGATATTATTGCGGGGCAGATCAAGGCGGCTCGCGAGCGCTATGATGTGCGCCTGCCGCTCATCTTGATGAACTCATTCCGCACTCGCGAGGATTCGCTTGAGGCGCTCGATCCAGATATTGAAGTTGATGGCTTGCCAATTGATTTCCTCCAAGGCAAAGAGCCCAAGCTGCTTGTAGATACGCTACAGCCGGCGCAATGGCCAGCAGATCCGAGCCTCGAATGGTGCCCACCAGGCCACGGCGATATTTACACCACTCTCGCCGATACGGGGTTGGTGGATCGTATGCTCGATCTGGGTTATAAGTACATGATGACCTCGAATGCGGACAATCTGGGCGCAACGCCTAGCGCCGAAATCGCCGCATGGTTTGCTGCTTCAGGTGCTGATTACGCACCTGAGGTGTGCGTGCGTACCGCTGCAGACCGTAAGGGTGGCCATCTTGCGCGCCGCATATCGGATGGCAGGGTGATTCTGCGTGATACGGCGCAAACGCCGCCTGATCAAATGGATTACTTCACCGATGAGCATCGCCACCCCTTCTTCCACACAAATAACCTGTGGTTCAACCTGGAAGCTTTGCGTGATCTTCTTCGCAAAACCGATGGAGTGGTAGACCTGCCGCTGATCCGCAACCGCAAGCATGTAGATCCTACGGATTCGTCGTCGCCCGAGGTGTATCAGCTAGAGACGGCGATGGGTGCGATTGTGCAGAGTTTTGCTCATGCTCAGCCTGTTTGTGTGCCTCGCTCGCGTTTTCTTCCCGTGAAGACGACGAATGACCTTTTCCTTCTGCGCTCCGACGTATACAAGCTCACGCCGGACTACCACCTCGCGTTGATTGATAGTTTGCAGACCGCTCCAACGATCGATCTGGACAAGAACTACTATGGTTTCGTAGCAGATTTTGACGAGCGTATCCCTGCAGTGCCGAGCATTCAGCAGCTTGAATCGCTTAAAGTAACGGGCGATGTTGCCTTCACAGGCCACGAGGAGCTCAGTGGCACACTTGAGATTTCAGGACGTGGCCGCATCGGGGTTCGTGGCTGAAACGCCCAGCCACTCGTGCCATCCTTGGTGGAGCACGAGCCAGGCCATGAGGCCATATCCTGCTTGGCGCGGCGCGTAAGCGCCGCCCGTAGCAGCCATATCTGTATTCCACTGTTCGTGTTGAACGAGTGGGTTGTAGGTATCGACGTATGTGGTATGGCGCCGCGAGCAGACTTCTTCGAAGGCGTGCGATAGTTTTGCGATCCCCGGTTCGGGAATATCAAGGCGAGGTGGTGGGCCTACCACAAAAGGGCTCAAGCCGAGCCGCGCAGCATTATCAAGAAGATTGGCCAAATGAAGGCGTGAGCGCGCCAGGCTCAGCCCATGATCGAGATCGTGTGAGCCCAACGCGATAACGAGCCGGTTATCGGCATCGCGTTGAAGACGGGGAGATACTTCATCTTTCCAGCGTTCCCCGAGATGGCCTGTATCTTCGCCGGCGAAGGCAAATACGTAGGGCATGATTGGTGGCTCCACTGGTGTGCGTGCAAGTACACGGCCAGTCCAGCCCATCGCGCGGGCGTCGCCATATCCGGCCACAAGTTCATCACCGACGAAAAACACTTGGATCTGGCTCACGTTGATTCCTTTCGCTCGCACACTTATTGTAGCAATAGCCGTGGAATGATCACGCAGTGCTGAACATGAGAAAGTGGGCGGGGATACCAGTATTGCCTGGTATCCCCACCCACTTATGTGCCTCCATTTAGTAGGCGTTATTCACCGTTAGTGCATTAGCGCTGGAAGATAGCGTCAAGCAGCTCCCTTGCCTGAGCCTTATGAACGCCAGCGAGGCCGGTCGATGGTGCCGCAGCATTCGGACGCGAGACCTTGCGAACCTTGAGCCCCATTTCAAGGAACATCTCCAGTTGCAAGTGTGGCCACGGGCCTTGGTTGCCCGGTTCATCCTGAGCCCAAATGAGTTCAGCATTTGGATACTTGTCGAGTTCGGCCTTCAACTCTTCCACCGGATTTGGATAGAGCTGCTCGATACGGATCAGCGCTGTGGTGTTATCGCCGCGTGATTTGCGCTCGTCGAGCAGATCATAGTAGAGACGCCCGCTTGACATGATCACTCGATCAACATTTTGAATTGAGCGATCAACTTCACCGATCACTGGTTGGAAGCTTCCTGTAGTGAAGTCCTCAACCGAGGAGACGGCCCCCTTGCGGCGCAAAAGCTGCTTCGGAGTGAATACGATCAGCGGCTTGCGAGGCCTGTTGAACGCCTGGCGGCGCAGCAGGTGGAAATGGTTTGCTGGTGTTGAAGGCTGAGCGATAATCATATTATCTTCAGCGGCAAGCTGGAGATAACGTTCGATACGAGCCGAGGAGTGATCAGGGCCTTGGCCTTCATACCCGTGAGGAAGAAGCATCACGAGTGAGGAGCGCTGATTCCACTTCTGCTCCGCTGAGGAAATGAACTCATCGATCACCGTCTGAGCGCCGTTGGCGAAATCGCCGAACTGTGCTTCCCATAGCACCAAAGCATCTGGGCGCTCTACAGAATAACCATATTCAAAGGCGAGCACCGAATACTCAGAGAGCGACGAATCGTAGATCGCGAGCTCTGCCTGGTCATCAGTAAGGTTCGCGAGCGGCGTCCATTCTTCGCCCGTCACGGTATCGTGCGCTACAGCGTGGCGCTGCACGAAGGTTGCGCGCCGAGCGTCCTGGCCGCTCATGCGGATCGGAACGCCATCGATGAGAAGAGAACCGAACGCAAGAAGTTCGCCAAAGCCCCAGTCGATGCCACCTTCGTGAGCCATCTTCGCCCGCTTAGAGAAAAGCTGGCCAACCTTCTTGTGGATCGTGAAGCCCTCGGGCATATTCGTATGTGCCTCACCGATACGAGCTACAACTTCGGGGGAAATCGCCGTTTCGAAGGAACCGACTTCGTCTGCGTCAAGCTGCTGAGCGCCCGTCAGACCTAAAGCTTCCGAGGCGCGCTTCTCGCCGCGTTCCTCAGCCGCTTCAGCATCACGTACCTCGGTGAATGCGGAAGCGAGGATAGAGTGGAACTCTTCTTCAAAAGCCACGGCTTTCTCAGCGGTGAGTTGGCCACGGCCGATCAGGGATTCGCGGTATAGCTGGCGTGTGGTGCGCTTGGAATCTACAAGCGAGTACATCACAGGCTGCGTCATTGAAGGATCGTCACCTTCATTGTGCCCGCGCTTGCGATAGCAGATGATATCGAGGATGACGTCCTTCTTGAACGCCTCGCGATAATCGTAGGCGATCTTCGCCATGCGTACCACGCCCTCAGGATCGTCGCCATTCACATGGAATACCGGCATCTGCAGGCCCTTGGCGATGTCTGTGGTGTATCGCGTCGAGCGTGCTGAGGAAGGTGAGGTAGTAAAGCCAATCTGGTTGTTGACGATAATGTGGATTGTGCCGCCCGTGCGGTATGCCGGCAGCTGTGAATAGTTGAGAACCTCAGCTACCACGCCCTGGCCGGCAAATGCGGCGTCACCGTGAACCATGATCGGCAGTACGGGATACTCACCCTCGCCTGCTTTGAGGCGATCTTCCTTGGCGCGTACCACGCCTTCAAGCACGCCGTCTGCAGCTTCAAGGTGCGAGGGGTTGGCACCTACATACACCGTGATCTGTTCGCCGGATGGAGCAGTGTAGACGCCGGAGGTGCCGAGGTGGTACTTCACGTCACCTGAGCCTGCTGTGCGGCTAGGATCAATGATCCCATCGAACTCGGAGAAAATCTGCTTGAACGATTTGCCCGCGATATTAGTGAGCACGTTCAATCGCCCACGGTGAGCCATGCCGATTGCCACTTCATCAAGCCCATCATGTGCTGCCCCTGCAAGAATCTCTGCAAGTGCTGGGATGAGTGATTCTCCGCCCTCAAGCGAGAAACGCTTTTGCCCCACGTACTTCGTCTGGAGGAAGGTTTCGAACGCTTCTGCCTTATTGAGCTCACGCAGAATCTCTTCTTGCTTATCCGCAGTGATCGCCGGATGTGGCAACTCGAGACGCTCCTGGAACCATTTGCGCTGCTCCGGATCCATGATGTGCATGTATTCTATGCCCACAGTGCGAGCATACGTTTCACGCAGTTTATCCAAGATCTCACGCAACGTCAGACGTGAGGTGCCCGCAAAACCGCCGGTGGGGAAGGATCGATCCAGATCCCACAACGTTAAACCGTATGAGCCGAGCTCAAGATCGGGGTGGCGACGCACATGGAACGATAGTGGATCAGTATCTGCAATGAGGTGGCCACGCGAACGGAAAGCGTGAATCAATTCAGCAATGCGAGCAGGCTTACCCATTTGCGTTTCCGCATTGTACTCTACGTCTTTTTCCCACAAGAACGGCTTATATGGCACGTGGAGGGAGACGTAGATGCGGTCATACAGGCCGTCGAGCCCCAGCAGCTTTTGCTCCAGCAGACGCAGGAAACGCCCAGATGTAGCACCTTGGATCACGCGATGGTCGTAGGTGGACGTCAAGTGGACGACTTTCGATACGCCCAGACGAGCGAGCGTCTTTTCTGAGGTGCCTTCAAACTCTGCAGGATACGTCATCGAACCGACGCCAACGATAAGGCCTTGGCCATTCATCAGGCGAGGAATAGAGTGAACGGTACCAAACCCGCCTGGGTTTGTGAGTGACGCCGTTGTGTTTGCGTAATCCTCGATCGTTAGCGCGCTCTCGCGTCCGCGGCGTACGAGCTCTTCATAAGCGCTAACGAATTCAGAAAACGTCATCGTTTCGGCAGCTTTGATATTGGGCACCACGAGGGTGGAAGAGCCGTCCGGCTTCTTGACGTCGATCGCAAGACCGAGATTCACATGCGCAGGATTTACTAGAGTAGGCTTCCCCTTCTCGTCCACCGTGTAGTGGTAGTTCATTTCTGGCATCTCGGCCAGTGCCTCAACCATCGCATAGGCAATAATATGAGTGAAGGAGATCTTGCCACCGCGGGTGGACGCAAGATGCTTATTGATCACCGTGCGGTTGTCGAACATAACGCGCGCAGGCGTTGCGCGTACCGAAGTTGCCGTCGGAATTGAAAGCGAAGCGTCCATATTCTTAGCGAGGCCACGATCCATGCCCTTTAGGGTGACGAACTGATCTTCGTCAGGCATGTGTGCGTGTTCGGTGCGTTCCTTAAGTTTCTGGGCATAGGGCGTCACCGCTGGCTTAATAGCAGCTCGTGGCTGTGGCGGCAGATCCGGGCGAGTTACATTCGTAGAAGGCGTCGTCGGGCGGTCTGCAGTGTTGTAGACCTTGCGCCGCGCGTTCAACGTTTCGGCTGACGCGGGTTCGTTGGCGCTTTCTGGCTGGGCAGGAGTGGCTACTGTTTCAGCTTCGCGTGCCGGGCGCCCCTCTGATTGCCAGCGATGGAACATCTCGCTCCACTGCGGGCCTACCGATGACGGATCCTTCAAAAATGCTGAGTATAGATCTTCGATGAAACCCTGGTTAGGTCCGAAATTATCGTTAGACGTCACTGTCATTTCCTCATTCGTGATAGAAAATCGGTACGCTCCAAATTGTAGTGACTTCAGTCCCGGAATGCGTCATTTTAAATGCTTTAATGCGGGTGTTTTCCGTTAGCTGATAAACTGGCAATCGCAGATTTCATCACCGCATCTGATCCGGCCGAGGAGTGGTTCAAGACTCGATGCTCACAGACGTCATACTTATTGTGGTGGGGTTGATCCTCACTGTCGGAACTGGGCTCTTTGTTGCTGCCGAGTTTTCGCTCGTCTCACTCGATCCTGCAACGATTGATTCGAAGGCTGAAGACGGCGATGCGCGTGCGGCGAAGGTGGCGAAATCTCTCCACCACATCTCGATTTATCTCTCTGCATGCCAGGTAGGTATCACGCTAACGACGATCCTCTTGGGTTATGTGGCTCAGGCGCCACTCCAAGATTTCTTCACCTATCTATTGGGCAATACAGGGCTCAGCCGCGCCCTCGCAATCGGCGTCGCCGCCGCGATTGCCTTTATTATCGTGAACCTTTTCTCGATGCTTTTTGGCGAACTTGTGCCGAAGAACCTTGCGCTTTCCGGTCCGCTGCGCACTGCATCAATCGTGGCTCGCCCCATCCACATTTTCACTGTGATGTTCAAGCCCATCATTGTAGGGCTCAATAATTCTGCCAACTGGGTGCTGCGCCGTTTTGGGATTGAGCCGGCCGACGAGCTTTCAGGAGCCCGGTCTGCATCTGAACTATCCGCACTCGTGCGTCACTCAGCCCAGCAAGGCACGCTTGATGTATCTACTGCACGTCTGCTGACGCGCTCAATTGGGATTGGTTCATTGACGGCGGTGGATGTGATGACCGATCGCGGAAGGGTAGAGGTGCTCCGCTCAGACGCAACAGCGCAGGATGTTATCGATCTTGCGCGAGAAACGGGGCATTCACGCTTCCCTGTGGTGGAATCTGATTTGGACGACGTGCTCGGCCTTATTCATGTGCGGCGAGCAATCACTATTCCTTACGATAGGCGTTCCAGCGTTTCGGTGACCTCTCAATCGCTTCTTGTGCCGGCGTTGCGCGTGCCAGAGACGATGGATCTTGCGCCCTTGCTTGTGCAGCTGCGCGAAGAAAGCCTCCAAATGGCGGTTGTTGTAGATGAATACGGAGGGGCGGCGGGCGTCGTCACCCTCGAGGATGCGGTGGAAGAAATCGTAGGCGAAGTGGCGGACGAGCATGACGTCATGCCTACGCGAATTCGGCGGCTACCTCATGGAGGCTATCTGGTGCCAGGAATTATGCGGCCCGATGAGATACTTCGCGAGTGCGGCCTAGAGGTACCGCATGACGGCCCGTGGGAAACACTCGGTGGTTGGATTATGGCTGAGTTGGGAAAGATTCCAGATGTTGGCGATGAAGCGCATAGCCAGAAAGTGAGTGCCCGAGTGGAATCGATGGATGAGCGCCGTGTGGACTATGTGATCTTGCGCGCCTCCGATGATGAGCCCACCGAGCAAGAATCGCGCACCGCCTCCCCGGAGGTGAAATGATGAGTCTTGGTACTACCCTGATTGTTACAGTTCTTTTGTTGATTGTGAACGCCTATTTTGTGGGCGCGGAATTTGCGGTAACGAGCTCGCGGCGTTCGCGCCTCGAACCGCTTGCAGAAGCAGGAAAGAAGAGCGCCCAGAAGGCACTGTATGCCCTTGAGCATGTGACGCTGATGCTTGCCACCTGTCAGCTTGGTGTAACCCTTGCATCTGTGGCACTTGGCGCGATCTCAGAGCCAGGCATCGCTCATGCCATTGAGGTGCCGCTCGCAATGCTTGGAATCCCAGGAGTCTTCCTTCATCCAATTGCATTTGTTATTGCGCTGCTGCTGGTAGTGTTCCTCCACGTGGTGCTCGGGGAGATGGTGCCGAAGAATCTCGCCGTCACTACGCCAGAAAAAGCAGCGCTCGCGCTCGCTCCACTCTTGATCGTGGTTTCGAAGATCTTCTATCCCGTGGTGGCGAGCTTGAACTGGTTGGCGAATCACTTTGTGCGTCTCCTCGGTTTTCATCCGAGAGACGAAGTAGGGGCGGCGTTTACCGCCGATGAGGTGGCTTCTATCGTTGAAGCATCTCAAGCAGCTGGCGTACTCGATGCGGATGCTGAGCTAATCTCGGGGGCGTTGGAGTTTTCTGATTACGTCGTCTCTGATGTGATGTACAGCTTGGACGACCTCACCACGCTCCCTGCCGGCGTCACTGCAGAAGACTTTGAGCGAGCCGTGGCTCAGACGGGGTTCTCGCGTTACATCCTGCTCGACCCCACTGGCGTGCCTCAAGGGTATTTGCACCTGAAAGACGTGCTCGATGTACCGCAAAGCGAACGTTCTATACCCATTAGTACCCGCAAGTTGCGCCCTCTTGTGGAGGTAGATCCAGATGACGAAGTAGAGGCTGCTCTACGTGCCATGCAGCGAGCCGGTGATCACCTTGCTGCCGTGCGGAAAGATGGGCAGATTATTGGTGTTATCTTTCTTGAAGATGTGATTGAGGAGCTTGTGGGCGAGATCCGCGACGAAATGCAAAAGTGACGGCTCTCGGGTAGTGTGCCGCTCTTCACTGTTATGAAAATGAGATATTTGTAGCGCCGCCGTTATAAAACCGTTATTATTTTTCTGGTACTTCAATCAGACGTGTACGCAGCAAGTTGTTTGCGCGTGACAAAAGTCGTCAAAGGTGGTTAGGCTTGGCTGAACTAATGAGCGCGAATGTGGCGAATGATCGCCCGCGTGTAACACGGCGTGAACTGCGTCTAGCACGAAAACTCGAAGAAGCTCGAGCCAACGCACAGAATATGTACATCGATGCTGAGGAATCGGACGCCGTTCCTCATAACTTAGCCTCTGTGATTGATCTTGATTATCTTCGCCTCGATGCCAATGATCGCCTTAACGCCGATGAACGCCTTCACGCAGACGCCAGCCATAACGGAGATTCAAGCGTGAGTGCTGTTCCATCTGCCGCAGATGCCAATGATGTGCTCGCTGAGGCTGATGAGGATTTTCCTACTGAAAAGATAGACGCTGCTCCGCTGGTTTCTCGCGCGCTAGGCACGCAAGGCGATGGTGGTACGGTACGTTTCGCCGCAGGGAGATTCTTCGCGCACGGGCGTAATCGTGTGCTATCTGGCGTGGCAGCCGCTGCCGTTGTGGCGTGCGGCGTGGGAATTGGTTCGTTCGGCTCAGGGCAGGACGCGCAAGCGGATGTCGTCACGGCGTCTATCCTCAAGGACGTGAAGCAAAACGTATCGCAAACTCCTGATTCGCTTTCGGAAAAGGAACATGCCGACTATTTGGCCCGCCTCAAAGAAACAGAAGCTGCAGCTACTTCTGGTGTAGACGTCGACAAGGTTGAAAACAGCGCCTCGCTGCTCGCTGGCTTCGTAGATACCTCGGATCGCGTGTATATCCCCATGGCAGCCGGTACATACAAGTTGGTTTCGCCCTTCGGCATGAGGATCCATCCTGTGTATCACACTCCGCGTATGCACAATGGTGTAGATATGGCAGGCCCTGCCGGTACACCACTCTATGCTGTGGCAGACGGCGTGGTACTCAAAGCGGGTGCGGGCGGCCAGTCCGGCATCAACAACGCGATCGTGATCGAGCACGAGGTGAACGGTGAAGTATTCACCACGTGGTATCTTCACGAATACGACGATGGAATGTTTGTGAAGGTGGGCGATCACGTGACGGCCGGCCAGATTATTGGCGCGGTTGGCTCGCAAGGTGTTTCCACGGGTGCGCATCTCCATTTTGAGGCTCATCCAGGTGCCGGTCTCGATACCAAACCTGTAGATCCTCTCGTTTATATCAAGAGCCTTGGCGCGCGAGACATATCAGCGAAGTAGCGCGATAGGAATCGAGATAGCGGCATAGTAAAAGCGGCGAAGCACGATGGGACGCTTGTGGCATATCGGTAGAAAACCGATCGTAATCGCACACCGCGGTGGCGGTAACGAAGAGGCAGAGAACTCTCTTACTGCATTTGCCAATATGGCGGCAAAAGGATTTCGCTATATCGAAACAGATTCACACGCCACCCAAGATGGTGTGGTTATTCTTTTCCATGATCCCACGCTGGATCGTACCACGAATGGCAGCGGCTCGATCAGCGATCACACAGCCGATCAGATTGCTGCGGTGCGTGATGCTTCAGGTAACTCGCCAGTGCGTTTGCGTGATGCGCTCGAACAGTTCCCCAGTGTGGTGTTCAATATCGATGCTAAATCGGTGCAGGTGGTGGCTCATCTTGCACGCACAATCGAAGACGCCGGAGCGACGGCACGGGTATCTCTTTCAAGTTTCAGTGAAAAACGCCTGAAAGTGTTGCGGCGGTTGCTTCCCGGCGTCCGGTCATCTATCGGCACTTCTGGAATAGCCACCTTGGTGTTCGCCTCCATCCTTCCCGCCGCACTTGGCGCGACGGTAGCCCGAGCTGTGCCGGGAGCCGACCAGGGCGTGGAAGCAGTACAGGTGCCGATAGCAGATCACGGGATACGTGTCGTCACCCCGAGGTTTGTGCGCTTGTGCCACAAGCTCGGTTATGCCGTGCATGTGTGGACGATTAACGATCAGACGACGATGCACCGCTTGCTCGCAATGGGTGTGGATGGCCTTGTAACTGATGAACCAAGCCTCGCACAGCGTGTGATTGATAAGTATTGGGCGGCGCGTGCTCACTTTGCCTAGCGTGCTTGTGACCCAAATCGTTATGTGCCCCAAACAGGATTCGAACCTGCGACCTTTCGCTCCGGAGGCGAACGCTCTATCCCCTGAGCTATTGGGGCCAGGGTTTGTCTAGTTCTCGCCAAGGGCTGCGCCGCGAAAAGCGAGTAACCCGCGAGAACTACATAGCATTCTAGCAGGATCGTATGCGATTGCTTAATCTCGAAAGCTGATCGGTGTGTGAGCTTCACACAGTGCGCATGATTATCTTCACGTGCGGCGTGGCGCATCATAGAATCGCACTGCAATGGTCGATTGCTTGTATCCGTAGCGCACGTGTGTGACGCGTTGCGACACCGTGTGTGTCTGGACGTATTCCCTCTCAACGTCCCGCGCGCTGTAAGGTGAGGATACGGCCGATAGGTGGCGTCAAGATGATTGGCAAGGAAGGATGACGATGGCAGAGTTGGAGCGGCGCGCAGCTGAGGATGCGCACGTCTCACAGTGGGAGCCAGATGAGCTCACCCGCGAGATCTGCATTTTCGCCACCGCCCATCGCCACCGTGTTATCGCTAAAACGCTTGCGGGCGGAGCGAAGCGCCTGGCTGCATACCTAGATGAGTCGCATGCACCTGGCGTGCTCGGTTCCATCGCGGGGGACGACGTCGTCATATCGATATGCAGCTCCCCAGAACTCGCTCGCCGCGTAGCGAGCAAGCTTACAGATACGCCGGGCGAGTAAGGCAGGCCTGTAAAGTAATCCACCATTCGTACAACGCCACAATATCGAAAGGAACGTTAATGACGACGCACCAGCTTTACGGGCGCAGCTTCCTCAAAGAGACAGATTTTACTGCCAGCGAGTGGAAGTCGCTGCTCGATCTTGCTGCTGAACTTAAAGCCGCGAAAAAGCAAGGACGCGAGAGGAAGACTCTCGAGGGTAAGAATATTGCCCTCATATTTGAGAAGACTTCCACGCGTACGCGGTGCTCTTTCGAGGTGGCCGCCTATGATCAAGGTGCTCATGTGACGTATCTCGATCCATCGGGCTCACAAATTGGCCATAAGGAATCGGTTGCAGATACGGCATGTGTACTTGGCCGCTTCTTCGACGGCATCGAGTTCCGAGGCAAGCGCCAGGCGCACGTAGAAGATCTTGCGGAGCTTTCTGGGGTGCCAGTGTGGAATGGCCTCACCGATGAATGGCATCCGACCCAGATGCTGGCTGATCAGCTTACGTGCATGGAGCATACGGGCAAGCCGCTGTCGCAGATCTCGATTGCGTACATGGGAGACGCGCGAAATAACGTCGGAAACTCCATTTTGATTTCCTTTGCGATGATGGGCGCTGACGTGCGCATGGTGGCTCCTAAAGAGCTGCAAAACGATTCTGCGATCATCAGCAAGGCGCAGGAGCTTGCAGCTCAATCGGGTGGAAAAGTGCTCGTCACCGATAACGTCGAGGAAGGCGTGCAGGGTGCAGACTTCATATACACGGATATTTGGGTCTCCATGGGGGAGCCGAAAGAAGTATGGGACGAGCGAATTGCCTTGCTCAGGCCTTATCAGGTGAATGCTGAGACGATGGCAAAAACGGGGAGGAACACGAAGTTCCTGCACTGTTTGCCAGCGTTTCACGATACAAAGACGACGATCGGGCAAGAGATCTTCGAGAAGACGGGCATGGCTGATGGCCTGGAAGTGACGAATGATGTGTTCGAATCGGATGCGTCGATCGTATTTGATCAAGCAGAAAACCGTATGCACACCATTAAAGCCGTGATGGTAGCAACCTTAGGGCGCTGGGAGTGAGGCTCGCTCACGGTCGGGTTACTGCTGCGTACGGGCTGCTGCTCCACGTACGGGCTGCTGCGCTTCGTAGTGCTTTGAGTGAATACGTCATGTGCAATAGTGTGGGATAGCAGATAGATTGCACATAGCACCAAAATGCCCAGCGCAAGCTAACGCGAAGCAGACCAATCAGCGGAGTGGAGATGCCAAAGAAGATCATTCCATTGACAAAAGCCGCACGGCAAGCAGTAATCGCAGAGATTATTACGAGTTCGAGGATTCATTCGCAAAAAGAATTATCCGATGCGCTTGTTGCTCGTGGTGTGCGAGTCACCCAGGCCACGCTTTCTCGTGATTTGATGGAGATGCGTGCATCGAAGGAGCGCGAAGCTGGTGGCAGGCAAGTATATGTGGTGCCAGAAGCTGGTGCGCCAGGCCATTCGCGCCATGAGGATGGCTCAAATATCGAAGACAGAGTGACGATGCGGCTCGCCCGATGGGCAATCGATATGCTCGTGTCCGCACAGTACACAGATTCCGATGTTGTACTGCGCACGCTTCCTGGAGGCGCGCAGCTGCTTGCCTCTGCGATTGACGACGCTATGCTCCCGGGAGTGCTCGGATGTGTGGCCGGTGATGATACGATCCTCGTGATTACCTCAAGCACACAGGCGGCATCTGCACTTGCTACCAGGATCATCACGCTCTCTGATGAGCGCACGGAGGAACGTGCAACCGAAATGGCGTGAGGCTCGCCATGGCCTGATGCGGTGCCGAGGCTGAGATTCGGCAATAGGAACGGACCGCCGTTAGAATGTACCCATGACGCCAGAGGAACTATCTCAACTTATTCATAATTCGTTGCGCAGCGCCGTTTCTGAGGGGGCAATTGTGCTCTCAGATGCAGATATGCCTGCAGCCGTGAGGGTGGAGCGTCCGCGCTCACGTGAACATGGTGATTGGGCAACGAATATTGCAATGCAGCTAGCGAAAAAAGCGGGGACGAATCCGCGAGCCCTGGCCCAGATCCTCGCCGAGCGTCTCACTGCGAATGACGGCGTAGCAGGGGTTGAGGTGGCCGGGCCAGGATTCTTGAATATCACTTTGAATGCTGCTGCAGCCGGTGAACTGGCTCGTACGATCCTTGATGCTGGCGAAAACTATGGGCGCTCGGACGCAAAGCAAGGCAACAGCGTCAATCTTGAATTCGTGTCTGCTAACCCGACTGGCCCCATTCACATCGGTGGAGCGCGCTGGGCGGCCGTTGGAGATTCACTTGCGAGAATCCTCGAGGCTAGTGGCCAAAAGGTGACGCGCGAATACTACTTTAACGATCATGGTTCCCAGATCGATCGCTTTTCGCTGTCTCTGCTTGCTCGAGCCAAAGGCGAAGACGCTCCTGAAGATGGGTATGGCGGGCAGTATGTTGCCGATATAGCTCAGCAGGTTATTGATGAGCATCCAGATGTGGATTTCTCTACTTTGCCAGATGATGAAGCCCAAGAATTCTTCCGTGAATACGGTGTGAATTTGATGTTTGATGAAATCAAGCATGAATTACGTGATTTCCGGGTGGATTTTGATGTTTTCTTCCATGAAGATTCACTTCACAAGTCGGGCGCAGTTGCTCAGGCGATCGATGCGCTCGATGCCAAAGGAGTGATTTTTGAGCGAGACGGCGCGAAGTGGATTCGCTCCACCGAATTCGGTGACGATAAAGATCGCGTCATCATCAAATCTGATGGCGAAGCAGCCTATTTTGCTGCAGATATTGCCTATTATCTCGATAAGCGGCGCCGCGGTGCCGATCAAGCGATCTACCTCTTCGGCGCCGACCATCATGGATATAT
>JALFZJ010000003.1 GCA_022783665.1 Arcanobacterium sp. | reverse complement strand
GTTGTTGACGATGTTTGCCTGGCAGGTGCCGCTGTATGGAATATCGGTTGTATGTGCAGGCGTCCTCCAGGCGCATGATCGTTTCGTGCTTCCGGCATTAGCGCCACTTCTTTCTTCGATTGTGGTCATCGGAGTATTCCTCGCCTACGCTGAGCTGTATCCGCCTCATGCCGATCCCAGTGAACTCTCTCGATTCGCGATATATCTGCTCGGCTGGGGTACGACTGCGGGCGTCATGGTGTTTTCGCTTCCGCAGTTCATTCCAGTTATGCGTCTCGTGCCCATAAAGCCTACTTTCCACTTTCCTCCGGGAGTTGCGAGGCACACAATGCATCTTGCTGGTGCAGGTTTGGGGGCGCTCCTCGCTCAACAGATTGCTATCGTGGTGATCATGTATGCCACCAATGAACTCGGTGGCGTGGGCACCTACAATGTATTCAAC
The DNA here is from genome assembly GCA_022783665.1 of Arcanobacterium sp. Classification (GTDB taxonomy): domain Bacteria; phylum Actinomycetota; class Actinomycetes; order Actinomycetales; family Actinomycetaceae; genus Arcanobacterium_A. Next base: position 11,570 of record JALFZJ010000003.1, on the reverse strand, counting down.
TATTCTTTTGCCGTGTTTATGGTGCCCTATGCTGTGCTTGCCGTTCCAATAGCTACAGTCACTTTTCCGCAGATATCGAAAGCCGTGAGTGCAGGGGATACTGACAGAGCAGCGCGCGTCACAGCGCGTTCGACGCGCCTTGTGCTGTTTATGGGTATCCTCGCCGCCGCTTTGCTTGCTGTTGAGGCAAAACCTGCACAGGTAGTGCTTGAGGTTGGGCGTAATATCGCGCATCTAGATTACGCGATGACGGCGATGGCTATAGGCCTTATTGGTTACTCTTTGCTTTATCATGGGGCACGCGTCCTCTATGCGCTCGACGCTGGGCGATACGTGATTGCCGTCAATTCGCTGGGATGGGGAGTTGTGGTAATCACCTTGCTTATCGGCCTGGCAGTAGCGAGCCCTGGGCGTTTCGGGGCGTTAACCTGGGTCGGTATGGCGCTAAGTGTGGGTATGAGTGTAGGTGGTGTGGCCGTTCTGTGCGCGATCCGAGCCAAGTTGGGTGCTGGCAGCTTACATGGTATTGTGCGTACCGCTGTTGTGGGCGTTGCGAGCTGTGCAGTGCTTACGTGGGTAGGCCGCTATGTGGTGAATCTTTTCTTCGCTCCTCACGGTTCGGCGAGTGTGGCGACGGCTCTCCTTGCAGCCGTACTGGGTGCGTTGATCTGCGTGGGTGGAGCAGCATGCGTGGCCTTGCTATTTGATCGATCTCTTGTGTCAGGAATACGATCTTAACCACGCGAATCTTTGCTTAGGATTGCCTCGCGCACTGTGATCGCGTGCATTCATGCGGCAGTATCTCGGCCGGCTGCATGGTGTGGGGCGGCTCCGAGCGCCTCATCGGCGGACGGCATCGCTCGTGAGGATGCCATGATGGCATATCATGGGGGATGTGACCGCAGGGGAAGGACAGCGTATATGGATCCGCACATGGATATCCACCATGCATCGAAATTACAGCAACAATCCGATGCAGATGCTGGCGCTCCCAATAGTGAAGCCACCCCATTACGCGATGTATTTGCGCCAGATCACGTTGAGACGATTGCCTCGGATGAGCAATTCCGTGGGCCAATTTTTACGATTCGTGACGACGAAATCCAATTCGCAAGCGGAGAACGGGCGCGCAGGCAGTACATGATCCATGATGATGCTGCAGCCATCGTGCCAATCCGCCCAGGGGAGCGGGGCTATGAAGTGCTGCTTATTCGGCAATATCGCCACGCTCCACGGCGAGTGTTCTGGGAAATACCGGCCGGTTTATGCGATGACCCTGAAGAGACTGCTCTGCAAGCTGCACAACGAGAACTCGCCGAGGAAACCTCCATGCAAGCTGAGCGCTGGTTTCCTCTGGTGTCATTCTTTTCATCTCCGGGTGTATCGGATGAGAATCTTGATGTATTCCTCGCCCTTGACGTCACACACATCGATTCCCCGATTGACTTTCAGCGTGAAGCTGAAGAAGGTGAAATCGAAGCGCGATGGTTTGGATTGACTGAAGTCTATGACGCTGTGTCGCGCGGTGAATTGCGTAGCCCAACTCTTGTGCTTGGGATAATGGCAGCCTACATTCATTCTTCGACGGATTTTACGGATCTGCCATTATGCGGCGCCTAGGGCGTATATGGCGTGGTTCAGATAGCACATACGATTAACGATGCTACGTGCATCCGACTTGCAAAATAGTAATTTAGAAACAAAAATGTTACTTAATGGCTGTGGTCACGTGTGCTGGAGGTGTGAATGTCGGATTTGAATGAACTCGGTACGTGCGAGCAGATCCTACGGCTCATTGTGGAGCGAGGCCCCATTACGGCTGGAGAACTAGCGAAACTATTGGTTCTTACCCCTGCCGCTGTGCGCCGCCATATCACTACGTTGGTGTCTGAAGGCTATATCGAAAACTATTCGAGCACCTCGGGTGTGCGATCACGGCGCGGCAGGCCTTCGCGCCGATATGTTGCTACCGCTACTGGCCAGGCACAACTATCTGAGGCCTATTCTGACCTCGCTGCGCAGGCGCTTGATTTTCTGCAAGAGACGCTCGGCGATGCCGGTGTTTCGCAGTTCGTCGGCAGGCGCGTAGAGATGATCCAGCAACGCTATAGCCCCGTCGTTGCAAGTGCTGGAGATAGTCCTGCAGAAAAAGCGGCAGCACTTGCCGATGCACTCGATCGCGACGGATACGTCACCACTCTTCGCCGCGGCGGTCCAAATGGATTTGCGCTGCAGCTTTGCCAAGGGCATTGCCCGGTGCAGTCAGTTGCTCAAGCATTCCCGCAACTGTGCGAGGCGGAAACGAAGGCGTTTTCCCAGCTCCTTGGCGTGCCAATTCAGCGCTTGGCAACTTTGGCGGGCGGGGAGCATGTGTGCACCACAAACGTCCCCATCGGAATGCCTGCTCCATTGGGTGCAAGGCGAACCACTTCAGCCAGAGCGGGAGGTGCGCACGCCAGTGTGAACTAAAGATAGATCCTTGTTTTAGGCTCGATGCGCAACTCTCAAGACTGTGAGGAGTACAAACAAGGTGGGCAGAGCACAGCGTAGCAGCGCAACTGCCGTATGGACGATCGAGGCTGGATGCAGCCTCAGCTCTACATAATGAAAGTCGAGATCTGAGAAGTGTTTCCCAGATTTCACGAAAGGAATTCAATGTCGCAAATTGCGCCGGGTACAAAGGAGACTTTGACCCAGGAGGAGACGATTGCTTCCATTGGCAATTACGCCTATGGATGGCATGATTCAGATGCTGCGGGTGAGAAAGCTCGCCGTGGGCTTGATGAATCTGTGGTACGCGAAATATCTTCGCTCAAACAAGAACCCGAGTGGATGCTTGAGAAACGGCTTCGAGCTCTCAAACTGTTTGAACGTCGCCCGATGCCGACGTGGGGTGCAGATCTTTCCGGCATTGATTTCGATTCCATCAAGTATTACGTCAAGTCAACGGAGCAGGTTGCAGATTCGTGGGAAGATCTCCCCGAAGATATTAAGACCACGTATGATCGCCTCGGCATCCCTGAGGCAGAAAAGGCGCGCCTCGTAGCTGGCGTTGCAGCTCAATATGAATCTGAGGTCGTATATCACCAAATTCGTGAAGATCTCGAACGTCAAGGCGTGATTTTCCTTGACACCGATACAGGTCTGCGCGAGCATCCTGAAATCTTCCAAGAGTACTTCAGTAAAGCAATTCCGTTGGGAGACAACAAATTCGCCTCGTTGAATTCGGCGGTGTGGTCTGGCGGTTCCTTCGTGTATGTTCCAAAGGGCGTCCACGTAGAAATCCCTTTACAAGCCTATTTCCGAATCAATACGGAGAATATGGGGCAGTTTGAGCGTACGCTCATCATTGCCGATGAAGACTCATACGTGCATTACGTTGAAGGGTGTACAGCTCCGATCTACAAGTCCGATTCGCTGCACTCGGCCGTGGTTGAAATCTTCGTTCGTAAGGGCGCGCGCGTTCGCTATACGACGGTGCAGAACTGGTCGAACAATGTGTACAACCTCGTCACCAAACGTGCAATGGTGGAAGAGGGCGGTACGATGGAATGGATCGATGGCAATATCGGTTCGAAGACGACGATGAAGTATCCCGCCGTCTATCTCCTCGGTGAACATGCGCGCGGCGAAACGCTCTCGATCGCGTTTGCAGGTGCAGGCCAGCATCAGGATACCGGTTCAAAGATGGTACACATGGCGCCCCACACGTCGTCATCGATCGTATCGAAGTCTATTTCTCGAGGTGGCGGCCGATCCTCCTACCGCGGACTCGTGCAAATCGAAGAAAACGCGCGTCATTCGAAGTCGAATGTATTGTGCGATGCGTTGCTCGTGGATCAGATCTCACGCTCTGATACGTACCCTTATGTGGATGTGCGCACGGACGATGTCGAGATGGGTCACGAGGCAACCGTTTCGAAAGTCTCTGAAGATCAGTTGTTCTACCTGATGAGCAGGGGCATGGAAGAAACTGAAGCAATGGCGATGATTGTGCGTGGGTTCGTTGAACCAATCGCCCGTGAACTCCCGATGGAGTATGCGCTTGAGTTAAACCGCTTGATTGAATTGCAGATGGAAGGATCCGTTGGCTGATGAGTAATCAGACGGAAGAAAAAGTAGGCTCATCACGGGCAGATCGTGAGCTGTCGTTCATGGTCAATGATTTCAACATACCTGATGGCACCGAGGAAGAATGGCGTTTTACGCCGCTGGAGCGCATTGAAGATTTCTTCGCCGAAGACGCCCCCGCCTCCGTGCCTGAAGTATCGGTAGAAGGCGAGCTTGAGCTTGAAACAGTAGGCAGAGATGATTCACGCTTGGGAGCACTCCAGCCCCCTGAAGATCGCACCGGGGCGCTTGCATGGGAGGCGTTCAGGACTGCTTATGTGCTCACGATCCCCGAAGGTAAGAAGATTGAGCATGAAAGCGCTATTACCGTCGCAGGCTCTGGCAGCGAGGATGTTGCTGCGCTGCACATGCTGATCGATGCTCAACCGATGAGTGAAGCGACGGTCGTCATTACCTACACCGGCGAGGCTCGTCTCGCTGAGGGCGTGGAGATCAACGTGCAAGACGGCGCACACCTCACCTACGTCACGGTGCAAGATTGGGATGATACCGCCGCGCATACCCTTTCGCATCGAATCCGGATTGGAAAAGACGCTACGCTTCGCCATATTGTCGTTTCCCTCGGCGGCGATATCGTAAGAGTGACGTCGTCTGTAGAATATACAGCTCCTGGCGGCGATGTAGACCTCCTCGGTGCCTACTTCGCTGATGCGGGTCAGCATCTCGAGCATCGCCTCTTTGTAGATCACAACCACCCTAAGTGCCGTTCTAATGCCACCTACAAAGGTGCTCTCCAAGGCGATGACGCGCATTCTGTGTGGATTGGCGACGTTCTCATCCGCCCCGAAGCAGTAGGAATCGATACCTACGAGCTCAACCGCAACCTCGTCCTTACGGAGGGTGCTCGCGCAGATTCAGTGCCAAATCTCGAAATCGAAACTGGCGAAATTGAAGGCGCAGGCCACGCGTCGGCTACCGGCCGATTCGACGATGAGCAGCTTTTCTACCTTGAATCGCGTGGTATTCCTGAAGACGAGGCGCGCAAACTGGTAGTGCGGGGCTTCTTCGCCGAGCTTATCAACCAAATCGGCGTCACATCCGTACAAGATAAACTTATGGCTGCCATTGAAAAGGAACTATCGCTTACCTTGGGGTCAAGCGATGAGTGAATATCTCGTATGCACTACCTCCGATGTTTTGCCTGGTGAGGTCGAGCGCTTCACCGTTGAGGATGACGCACTTAAACGCACTCAGGGCGGGATTGCGGTTGTTCATGCCAAGAACGACGCATGGTATGCGCTCGAGGATCGGTGCAGCCACGGGAGGTTCAAAATGTCGGAAGGGATTGTAGAGGGCGATCAGATCGAGTGCTCGCGGCACGGATCGCTTTTTGACCTCAGCACTGGCGAGGCGCTCAATCCGCCGGCGTCGTCTCCCGTTCGGGTATTTCCTGTACGTGTGGCAGGGGACTCGGTATACGTGGATGTATAACCCATGATCGAAGTGTGCCCCGCATCACAAACATAGCGTCGTGACGGAGGTGTGCACTCCTCAGACGAAGCAAAGCAAATCGTGACCAACAGTTCACATACGGACGTTCAAACACAGAGTACAAACATAAGGAAAGTAAAAGAGCATGTCGAAGCTGGAAATCAAAAACCTCCACGTGTCGGTTGAAACTGCTGAAGGTGAAAAGCAGATTCTCAAAGGAGTGAATCTCACCATTAATGACGGCGAGATTCACGCGATTATGGGGCCGAACGGCTCGGGGAAGTCCACCATGGCGTACGCCATTGCGGGCCACCCGAAATACACAATCACAGAAGGCGAAATCCTCCTAGACGGCGTAGATATGGTGCCGCTCACAGCGGACGAGCGCGCTCGGGCAGGCCTGTTTTTGGCGATGCAATACCCGGTAGAGGTGGCCGGCGTATCGGTGTCGAACTTCTTACGCACTGCTAAAACTGCTGTAGATGGCGAAGCGCCCAAACTTCGCGAATGGGTAAAGACGATGAAGCAGGCCATGACGGATCTTAAAATCGATTCCGACTTTGCCGAGCGCGATGTGAATGTAGGCTTCTCCGGTGGGGAAAAGAAGCGCATTGAAATCTTGCAAATGGAGATGCTCCAACCGAAGTTCGCTGTACTTGATGAGACGGACTCCGGACTTGACGTCGATGCGTTGCGGTTGGTGTCCGAAGGCGTGAATCGAGTACACGAGAAGACTGGCAATGGGGTACTCCTCATTACGCACTACACCCGTATTCTCAACTACATTAGACCGGACCACGTGCACGTATTCGTCGATGGGCATGTGGCTGAATCGGGTGGCCCAGAACTTGCCGACAAACTCGAGGCCGAAGGCTATGAATCCTACGAAAATGCAGTAATCGAGCACTGATGGTGGAATCAGAACCCCTATTTCCTCGATCAGATTTTCCCATCTTTGCGCGCACTATGCGCCAAGGTGGGCAGCTCGTTTACCTCGATTCGGGTGCCACCGCGCAAAAACCGCAAAGCGTTATAGACGCCGTCACTCGCCAAGAGCTCTATTCCAATGGCGCGGTTGCGCGCGGTTCGCACGAGCTAGCTGAGGACTCAACCGTTGCCTTTGAAAATGCACGGGACAAGGTGGCACGTTTCATCAACGCTGAGCCTGGCGAAATCGCATGGACGAAGAACTCAACCGAGGCATTGAACCTTATCGCTTACGCGATGAACAATACGAGTCTTGGGCGTTCAACTGCAGATCCCGCGCTGGCTAAACGCCTGAGTGTGGGTGCGGGTGACAACATCGTGGCTACCCGCGTGGAGCACCACGCCAATCTCATCCCGTGGCAAGAATTGTGCGCGCGTACGGGTGCGGAGTTTCGGTGGATCGATCTCACGCCGGACGGTAGGCTCGATCTCGACACTGCGGGCGTGATTGATTCGAACACGAAGGTGGTTGCATTCACGCACGTCTCCAACGTGACGGGTGCGGTATCACCAGTTGCCGAACTTGTGGAGTTAGCACACGCTGTAGGTGCTCTTGTGGTGCTCGATACGTGCCAGTCGATACCGCATATGCCTGTGGACGTAAAGGCGCTCGATGTAGATTTTGCTGTGCTTTCCGCGCATAAACTCTATGGGCCAACTGGTGTAGGCGCACTGTATGGCAAGCGTGAGTTGCTCGAAGCGATGCCGCCATTCTTGTTCGGCGGATCAATGATCGAGATCGTCACGATGGAAAAGACGACGTACGCAATGCCTCCAGCGCGCTTCGAAGCGGGCAGCCAACCAGTCGCGCAAGCCGTTGGCCTTGGCGCGGCAATCGACTACGTAGAATCCCATGGCGGGATGGAGGCTATAGCTGCATACGAAAATGATCTAGTAGCATACGCCTTACCGCGGATAGCTCAGATTCCGGGGGTGCGTGTTTTAGGGTCAGTCGATCTTACGGATAGAGTTGGGCCGATCGCTTTCGATGTAGCCGGCGTGCATCCACACGATGTGGGGCAAGTGCTCGACGCGCACGGAATCGCCGTGCGTACGGGTCATCATTGTGCGCAGCCCATACACAAGCATTTCAAAGTATTTGCCTCATCTCGGGTATCCTTTGCGCCCTACAATACGCATCAAGAAATAGATCAATTTCTTGATGCGTTAGCATCCGTGCGCGAGTTCTTCGGCTTAGGGAGGCCAGATTATGAGTGACTTAGAGCAGATGTATCAGCAAGTTATCCTCGACGCGTCGCGGGAACGGTACGGCGAGGGGATTATTGGCGATCCAGATGGTGAGTCTTTTCAGGTTAATCCCACGTGTGGTGACCAAGTGAATATGCAAGTAAAGCTTGCCGATGACGGATCTACTTTTGAACGAATTGCGTGGGACGGACACGGGTGTTCTATCTCCCAGGCCTCGATTTCGATTATGACGCAGATGCTTGAGGGGAAGAAGCTCGACGACTTCACTCAACTCTACGATGCTTTCCGTGCGATGATGGATAATCGCGGCCATGATATCAGCGATGAAGACGCTGACCTTCTTGAGGATGCTTCAGCATTCCAAGGCGTATCGAAATTTCCAGCACGGATAAAATGCGCACTGCTAGGTTGGATGGCACTGCGTGCCGCTACCGATCAGGCAGTGACGGCTTATGATGAGTCGCACAGCGACGAAGGAGGAGAGAAATGACTGAGCAGGATACTCCAACAACCCCTCAGGCACCATTGACCGTTGCTGATGTAGAAGAAGCATTGCGCGACGTCATCGATCCTGAACTGGGTATCAACGTTGTAGACCTCGGTTTGCTCTACGGTATTACGATCGACGGTAATTCGGTGGTGGCGGATATGACGCTTACCTCGGCTGCTTGCCCGCTGACGGATATGATCGAAGAGCAATCACGCATGGCGCTCGAGGGGCTCGTAGATGATATGCGTATCAACTGGGTGTGGCTTCCACCGTGGGGGCCAGACCGCATTACGGATGAGGGGCGTGATCAGCTCCGAGCACTTGGGTTCAACGTGTGAGCTATAGGGAGTGGGGCGCCCCGATTATGAGGCAGCGCCCCACTCGCTATCACGTTACGGTTGCGATCACCACGATTCGCTTAAGCCGCCGTCATTCGCTTAGCGCGTTATCACAAGGTTGCGGGGCGCCACGTATCGCACGATGCGATCGTGCCTCCCCGCATTCCGTTATCCAGCCACTTCATGCGGCTTTCGGCTGAACCGTGCGAGAAGTTGTCTGGGTTGGCGCGCATGCCAGCATTTTCGTAGATCGTATCGTCACCCACAGCTTGGGCAGCTGCGAGCGCGGAGCGGAGTTGCTCTTGTGTTGGTTCTTGCAAGAAAGCAACTCCCGTGTCTGGGTCGATGGTGCCTGATGCCCTGTTAATCCACACGCCGGCTAAGCAGTCTGCTTGAAGCTCTGAGCGTACCATTGAACCATTTTCTCCCAGATCTTGATGATTGATCTGACCGAGAATCCCGAGCTGATTTTGAATATGATGCCCCCACTCGTGTGCAAGGATGTAGAGCTGCGCTAATGAACTATTCTCGGCTCCCATTTGTGTGAGCTGGTTGAAGAACGATACGTCGATATACACGGTTTGATCCCCAGGGCAGTAGAACGGCCCCATTTGAGAGGTGCCGGTGCCGCATGCCGTCTGGGTGGCGCCGTCAAAAAGCGTAAGATGTGCAGATACATAAGGAATTCCGGCTTCGGCAGGGAGCTGTTCATCCCACAGAGCATCCAAAGAGTTCTTTCCCGCGATCAGGCGGCAATTCGGATCGCGGTTAGCATCCAGACCTGTGCGGCATTGTTCCTCAAAAGCCGTTACATTGTCCGAGCCACCAGGCTGCGCCGTCTGATAATCATCGCCCACGATTCCTGCCGGTACTTGGCCAGTGACGAGAAAATAGATGATTGCCGCAACGACGCCGAATCCTCCAAGTCCGCCGCCGATGGCAACGCCGCGTCCGCCTCCTCCTCGCGACACTCCTGAGGTGTCGAGGGTTATATTGTCGTTGAAAGTCATGAGGCGCTCCTTGCCACGCGACGTGTATAAACGCAGCCATTATACGTGATCTAAGTCGCCTAATGCGCACTATGCGCCGATCTGCACGCTTATGTGAATTCGGTAGAATGGCTTGGTGATTTCATTATCGGATTTCTCGATGCGTATCGGTTCCCGTCACCTTATTGATCATGCCTCAATGCACGCAGATAAGGGCCAGTGCATTGGCCTTGTGGGGCGCAATGGTGCAGGAAAGACCACGTTGATGCGCCTCTTGGCGGGTGAAGGTGGCGCAACTGAAAGCGTCGAATATAGCGGTGTGATCAGCCGTCAAGGGGTGATTGGATACCTCCCGCAAGACACAAGAGCGGGCAATCCCAGCCAGATCGCCCGCGATAGAGTACTCGAAGCTCGCGATATTGCTGAAAAAGTGCGGCGCATACGTAAAGCCGAATACGATATGTCACATCTTGACGGCACTAAACAACAAAAAGCCATGGAGCGGTATGTGCGCCTCGATGCAGAATTTACTGCGGCTGGGGGATGGGCTGCACATGCGGAAGCGGCAAAAATCATGGCTGCCCTCGGCCTGCCAGATACTGTATTGGATCAGACGCTCGGAACTCTTTCCGGTGGGCAACGCCGTAGAGTGGAATTAGCTCGAGTGCTGTTTACCAACGCTGATACGCTTTTGCTCGATGAGCCCACCAACCATCTCGACCACGACTCTATTATCTGGCTACGCGATTGGATTCGGCGCTTTTCTGGAACCTGCATCATTATCTCCCACTCCGTGGAGCTGTTGAGCGACACAGTCAATAACGTGTGGTATCTCGACGCTACGCGAGCGGTGATCGACACCTACGCGCTCGGCTGGAATGACTACCTTAAACAGCGCGAGGTGGACGAACGTCGTCGTAAGCGCGAACGCGAAAATGCGCAACGTAAAGCAGCTACGCTTCTCGCTCAGGCGAATAAAATGCGTTACAAAGCCACGAAAGCCGTAGCCGCGCAGAATATGGAAGCTCGAGCATTGAAAATGCTTGCCGATATCGGTGAAGAACGGCGCGAAGAGAAAGTGGCCAAGCTCCGTTTCCCTGATCCTCTACCTGCTGGTAAAACGCCTCTGAGTGCACGTGGTTTATCGAAAACCTATGGTTCGCAAGAGGTTTTCGCCGGGGTAGATTTGGATATTGATCGCGGATCACGCGTAGTGGTGCTCGGCTTCAACGGTGCGGGAAAGACGACGTTCTTGCGTATTCTCTACGGCACCGAGTCTCCTGATACGGGTGAAGTGATACAGGGTCATGGTCTCAAACTTGGATACTATGCCCAAGAGCATGAAACAATCGATACGACGAAAACGGTGGCTCAAAATCTTAAAAGTGTAGCTCCAGAGCTCGATGACACTCATCTGCGTTCTGTACTTGGTAGTTTTCTTTTCTCGGGAGACGACGCCGATAAACCTGCGTCGGTACTCTCTGGCGGTGAGAAGACTCGCCTTGCTCTGGCAATGCTGGTGGTTTCTGGTGCGAATGTACTGCTGCTCGATGAACCGACGAATAATCTCGATCCTGCATCGCGTGAGGAGATCTTGAAGGCTTTACACTCCTACACCGGGGCAGTGATTCTTGTGACTCACGACGAGGGCGCGGTTCGGGCGCTCAATCCTGATCGGGTGCTCTTGCTTCCCGATGGTGATGAAGACTTATGGAGTGACGATTACCTCGAGCTGATTTCACTAGCATGAGGCCTCACGTGCATGCCTCTCAAAACTCATGCGTCTTAGAGCGTATGAGCCGCCGAGTACTCGCGCTCGTAGGGCTTGCGGCTCAATGATTGAGTGGCGTCACCGAGCGATATCCCAGCCGACGAGTGCCGCTATTGCGTCAAGGCGTTGCATTCTGAGAATGGCGGGGGCTTCCTTCATCACAATGTCCTTGCCACAGAATCCAACACCAAGCCCGGCTCGATCGAGCATTTTAAGATCATTGG
>JALFZJ010000072.1 GCA_022783665.1 Arcanobacterium sp. | reverse complement strand
CGCGAAATGGATTGCGGGCAACCGAGGGTGGAGTGCTCGCCAGTCTCGATCTTCATGCACAATTACCTCAGCGGCACGCAGCGAGGTGTATATATCCAGCGCAGTGCGGATGAGCGGATTTCGTGCCTTGTGCGGCTCATGATTATCGGTGAGTAGCGAGATCGTGGCGCCGATCGGATCAGGGCGTTGCAGCAAGTTGAGGATGACGGCGTGGTTGATGCGCAATTGAGAACGCAGCGTTTCAGGCTCCTTATCACGAAGTTGTTCGAACGTGCTTTGGGACCACTGCAGCGTGCCTTCTTCAGGTTTTACGCGTTGCACCCGTTTGAGCTTCAAGGGATCGTCTCCAGCCTTGCGCACACGCCGTGCATTTTCGATTTCGAATTCGGGAGCCTGCACCACGACGTATCCCACCGTATCGAATCCCGCACGGCCCGCACGCCCTGCTATCTGATGAAACTCACGTGCCGTGAGATGACGCATTTTCGCGCCATCATATTTCGTAAGCGCTGTAATAAGCACAGTGCGAATCGGCACATTGATTCCGACGCCGAGCGTATCCGTGCCAGATATAACAGAAAGAAGACCCGCTTGGGTGAGTTGTTCCACCAGACGCCGGTAGCGAGGGAGCAGACCCGCATGGTGCACGCCGATGCCGGCACGGAGCAGCTTCGATAGCGTTTTCCCAAAGCCAGCACCAAAACTGAAATGCTCCAAGGCGGCCTTGATTCTCTCTTTCTGTTCTTTCGAGATAAGACTCATCCCAAGAAGCGACTCAGCGCCCGCCACGGCGTCACGTTGCGAAAAATGCACCACATACACCGGAGCCATGTGGGTGGCAACAAGATCCTTGATCACTTCATTGGTAGGGTCTGTGCTCCACGTGTAATGCAATGGGACGGGGCGTACCGTGCCGGTAACGAGCGAGACCTTTCGACCCGTGCGTCTTTCGAGATCCTCTTCGAAGGCGCGTGTATCTCCCAAGGTTGCAGAAAGGAGAATGTGTTGCGTTTGCGGGAGTTGCAGGAGAGGAACTTGCCATGCCCAGCCGCGTTGAGGATCGGCGTAGAAATGAAATTCATCCATGACGGCGATGCCCACATCCGCCTGCTCGCCCTCACGAAGTGCGATATTGGCAAGAATCTCCGCTGTAGCGCAGATGATCGGAGCGCCGGAATTGATCGCAGAATCTCCGGTGACCATCCCTACATTGTGTGCACCGAAAAGCGAAATAATATCGAAGAACTTCTCTGACACGAGGGCTTTGAGCGGCGCAGTGTAGTAAGCGCTGCGGCCAGTGGCTAGGGCAGTGAACATAGCTTGTATAGCTATGAGCGATTTTCCTGAGCCGGTAGGCGTAGATACGATCACGTGATCGCCGGCCACAATATCGAGCAGTGCTTCTTCTTGATGGGGATACATCGATTTGCCGGTGCTCGCCATCCACGCTTCAAACGCCTCGGCAATAGCGTCTTCTGGAGGGTTGATGCCGTATGCGTCTTCGAGTTTATCTAGCGCGATGTTGAGTTCAGGCTGTGGGGCAATATCTGGCTCGCTCATAGTGTTATCGTACGCGAATTTGAACCTCGCAAGCCGCGGCTCTGCCCGCGATGCAGGAAACGAAAACGCGAGCGTCACCGCGCTCGCGTCGTATCAGTACACCGCCAGGGACTTGAACCCTGAACCCATTGATTAAGAGTCAATTGCTCTGCCAGTTGAGCTAGCGGTGCGCAACGGAAATTATCCTAATCAGTACGAGCCTAAGATTCAAGTTTGCGAGCTGTAGAGCCTATGTGAACTCACTCGCACAATTCACTGTGCTTGGGGTGGCAATAGAATAAACTAAGAAGGATTAGATTACCGCGAGACGAGGATTGTATAGTGACTGATCCGATCGTAACCCTAGCTACCAGTGCTCAGTTTCCACATCTAGACAAGGACGAACAAAACCTACCAGATGCTCTACGAGAGCGTGGCATGGAGCCGCGTATCGCCGTCTGGGATGATCCTTCGGTGAACTGGGAAGACGCCGGAGTAGTGGTGGTACGTTCTGTACGTGACTATGCCCGCGATCGTAAAGCATTCCTCAAATGGGCTCATTCGGTGCCGCGAATTTTGAACTCTGCCAATACGATGGACTGGAATACTGATAAGCATTATCTGAAAGATCTTGCCGCGCTCGGCTTGCCCACGATCCCGACTCTGTGGCTCGAACCCGAGCAGCATCTTTCTAAACAGCAGATCCACTCGCGTTTTCCTGCAAGTGGAGATTTCGTCGTGAAACCGGCAGTGTCGTCGGGTGGGCGTGATACGGGACGCTATACAGCCACGGATGCGAAGTCGCGCGCAGATGCAATCGAACACGCGCTCGCAGAGCTGAGCGAAGGCCACTCCGTGATGGTTCAGCGATACCTTGAGGAAATTGATCGCCAAGGCGAAACTTCCCTCATCTACTTTAATGGCCTTGCCGAATACCAGGTTGATAAGGAGCCGATGCTTCATCCAAGTTTCCATAATATGGAAGAGACGGGCGTGGTTGAGGAAGTGCTGCGCTCCACGGCAGCAGACGAGAAGGTCTGGCGTTGGGGTGAAAAGATTCGGAAGGCTATTCATGGGCACATGAAGAATCGCACCGGCCGCGATGAATTACATTTGTTTACTCGCGTCGATATTGTGCGCGGCGACGAACACTCCGATTCAGAGTTTTATGTGATGGAAGTGTCGCTGATCGATGGTTCTTTGTATCTTGATGCGGATGAAGAGTACTTGGAGCGATTCGCGGACGCAATTCAGATGCGAGTCTTCTGGTGAGCTGCGGGCGAGTACCGCACATACGGATTGCTTTCAGTGGAGGCTCTCTCGTGAGCTTGTTTTGGACGTCTCCTATGGTGTTGAGACGTGTTTTGCCGGCGCTTTGGTGACTTCAACAGTTTGGGTGATGTCGAACAGCTTGCGCACGGTTGCGTGAGTCTAATCACGGCACGTGATTTCAGTGGTGCCGGCGTTTGTTGATATAGTTAATGGCGTTCTTGAAACGAACTCTTTATCGTGAGGCGCCCTAGTGGCGCGTTGCGGAAGATTCGCGCAAGACCGATGGTGGCTGTAGCTCAGTTGGCAGAGCATCTGGTTGTGGTCCAGAGGGTCGCGGGTTCAAGTCCCGTTAGCCACCCCAAGCGACGAAAGGCCTACGCCCTCGTATTCAACGTATGAAATGATAACAGCGTTTTGGCTCGCGATGTAGCGATTCCAAAGCAGCAGCTACTTCACACGTGACACAGGGTGGTGTTATGGGATTCCCCTCACGCGCATTAACTGCTCCGCATACCAGCGCAATTCCTTACAATCCATTGGGTAAAATACTGGGCTATATTGTGGCTCTAGCACTCGTAGCGGCGAGTTTTGTGGCTTTACCAAGCATGACGCCGTCTGCTTTCGCCGCGCCGGAGGCGTGGACTCCCATTGAGCCAGGCAACATAGCACCACTTGCGAAAGTGAGCGCTTCGGGCACGGAAGTTGGTACCACAAAAACTCCAGATCGCGTCATTGATGGAGTTGTGCCAGATACAGCTACAATTGCGGCAGATCCGGTGAACCATAATGCGCCCGATGCATCGCGATGGTCTGCTGACACAACGAACAATAGCACCGATAAGAACTGGATCCAGCTCGATTTTGGAGCTCCTGCAACGGTGAACGAAATCCAGATTTACTGGGGAAACACCTATGGCAGCCCCTTTTATCTAGAAACCAGCCTCGACGGTAAAACATGGGATCGTATCGGCGGCGAGGGCAAGACGTTCCAGGGCGTCAAGGCAGGCAAGCAGAGCATCATTCTTGACGAATTTGCGGCGGACCCCGAGCTGCGATATATCAAACTTTCAACAGAAGGTAAGTCGCAGAAGTGGGCACTATCTATGTGGGAAATCGCCGTATATGGGCAGGCTCCTGAACATCAAGGGGTAACTGGAGATGAACTATTCTCCTCTCTCATCCCGTATCCAGTAAGTATCACACAGGACGACAGCGAGGATGCCGCGCAATTCGTTCTCGCGCCAGGCACCGCCATCTCAGCTCCTCTTGAGGCGTCTGAACCGGCCGCCTTCCTTGCTCGAACCTTGACGACAGCTACCGGCACCGAATTCACAGTTGGTGGTTCAGGGGATGGTGAGGCCGGCGCCCCAACTATCAGTTACGTTGTTGACCCGCAACTTACAGTAGATGACGTTGACGAAGAACAGATGGACGAAGCCTACACCCTGAACGTGACGAGTGATCAGGTGATCATAACGGCTCGCAACGCGACTGGTGCACTGTGGGGAACGCAGACCTTGCTGCAACTGTTTGGGCCGTGGGTGTATTTCGGCAACGCAACCGTCAATTCGCTCAACCCTATTCCAGCCGTCACCATCGAAGATGGGCCGCGGTTTTCCTACCGAGGGGTGGGCGTAGATCCAGCGAGGTCTTTTATCCCCGTCGACGAGCTCAAGACGTTGATGGCTCAAATGTCGAAGTACAAGATGAACGTGCTACATGTGCATCTCACAGATGATCCAGGGTGGCGTTTGGAAATCCCTAATGAGGGCAAAGACGAAGGTGATGTTATCGACTACTCCTTGCTCACCGAGCGCGCGGGGAACACGGCATTTCGCGAGGGTGAATCCGAGTGGGCGCCAGAAGCTGGCAGGGCAGGATTCTATACCCTCGCAGATTGGCGCGAGATCGTTGAAAGCGCGAGTCGGCTTGGGATTAGCGTGGTACCCGAGATGGACGGGCCAGGCCACATGGAAGCGGCTTTGTATTCGATTCCGGAGCTCAACTCAGAGTTGTCATACCCGCACCCGTGCAAGGAGTTCAATGGTGACCTCAATGCGTACAAGCAACTAGACCCGGAATGTGAGGAGCAAACGGCGCCGGTGCCGAGCTATAAGAACAACATCAAAACAACCTTGGATGCCACGAACTCCCACACATACGCTTTCACTAAGCAGGTGTTGCAGGTCATCACCGAGCATAGTCCGAGCCCATATCTCCATATCGGCGGTGATGAAGCCAATCAGGCACTCATCAGTAACGAGCACTATGCGGAGTATATGGGTAGAGTTCTTCCTCAGGTGACGGATCTTGGTAAACGCCCAATCATCTGGAACGACGCACTCAACACCTTGACGGCAGCGAATGTGGATGCGCATACAGTCGTGCAGTATTGGAACGGAGCGAGAGATCAACTCACAGCCTTTGCGCGCAAGGGCGGGAAAATCATAGCTTCTCCGGCTGACCGCGCATATTACCCCCAGACGGAGGACTCCTCTCTTGCAGGGCCGAGGTGGGCATGTGGAGTGAGTGGAGAATGCAATCTTGAGCAAGCCTATCGCTGGAATCCGGCTCAGTTGCTCGGAGTAGATGAATCTGCGGTGCTCGGCGTTGAAGGCGTTTCGTGGTCCGAGCATCTACGCAGCGCACCCGATCTTCAATCCTCGGTGGGTAATCGAATGGTTGCACACGCGGAAACTGGTTGGACGCAGCAATCCCAGAAGGATTGGAATCGCTTTGTTACAGCAATGAGCGCTGCTGGGAGCAGAGCCAATACAGCTGGATTCAATTTCCATTTGAACACCACGGTGGACTGGCAGATCGCCGCAGCCGTTGCGCGCGGAGATAACCGCAATGACGCCGGTGTATTTGCTTTCGACGATCCATCAGGCAATGCTCTGCTCGCCTATGCGTCAGCTCCAGGTGAGAGCGTCAAATCTCTACGCGGCACAATCACAGCGGAAAATGCTCAGGGGAAGACGTTCAATGTACCAGTGACCTACGAGCTTGATACTGCCTATCACAAAAGCGATGAAGGGCGCACAACCGGCCGCCAAATGAATAGTGTATTTCGCGCATATGGAGATCTCAGCACCTTGGCTGCTGGAACGTACACGGCAAAGCTCGCCCTATCGAGTGATGCTTTAGGAGCGAGTGAGCTGGAGCTTGGAAGCATTGTGATTACGCGGCCCCAAACTGAAGCCGTCACTGTGGCTCAGTGGGAGTCCACCGAAACAGAATTCCCGAAGGGCTCTCACGTATTCCCGGGCAATGACGGGGTACCCCACCAAATGAGCTGGGATGAGCATTCATTTATGATTGACGGCGAACGCCTAGCTATCTGGGCAGGAGAGTTCCATCCCTGGCGCATCCCATCGCCCCAGGCCTGGCGCGATATCTTACAGAAGATTAAGTCTGCAGGATTCAACGCCGTCTCCTTCTACTTCTTCTGGGGTATGCACCAAAGCGAGGAGGGTGGATCCTTTGACTTTGAGCCTGGTACCTTCCGCGATATTGATCTACTGCTGACGATGGCAGAGGAAGAAGGCCTGTACGTGATAGTGCGCCCAGGCCCATACGTGAACGCAGAAATCTCCATGGGTGGTTTGCCTGCGTATATGACGAACTATTGGGCAAAACTGCGCTCCACCGATCCCCAAGTTATGGAAGCCTCAACGAGATGGCTCGAAGAGTTCAATAAGATCGCTGTGCGTCACCAGATTACGAATGGTGGGGGATCCATTATCCTCTACCAAGTCGAGAACGAGTTGCTGAACGAAACCGATGCATCCGTTGCCTTCCTCAAAGCACTCACGGAAAAGGTCAAATCTGACGGCATCAACGTGCCTCTTTTCGAAAATGACTGGGGGCGTGCGGGGCGTTTCGCGCCTAACAAGCCTGGAACGCCGGAAGGCAAATATGGCACTGATTTCTATGCCTATGATTATTATCCGATGGGCTTCGATTGCTCAGCGGCCCGCAAGGCGATTACCGACACAGAGGCGTTCTTTCGCAGTGTGGAGCCAAAAGCTCCACAAATGATCGCGGAAAGTCAAGGTGGTGCATTCACTCCGTGGGGCGCGAACTACGGCGCAGATGACTGTGCATCGTACACAGATGCCAACTTCACGCGTCAGTGGACGGCGGTTCGCTTGGGTAATGGCGTTAAGGCACATACGTATTACATGAGCTATGGGGGCACCAACTGGGGTTATACGGGTTCTCCGGCGTCTGGCTTTACCAGCTATGACTACGGTGCAGCGATTGATGAGGACCGCACATTGCGAAATGAAAAGTACGGGGCTCAAAAAGAAGAAGCGTACCTCATGGAAGCAAATGATTCTTACCTCACCGCCATGCCGGTGGCGCCACCAGAGGTGAAGCAACTCAGTGGTACAGATACGATTAAGAGCTACCAGCGTGTTGCGAGTGACAAGACGTCGTCGGTTACGGGAAATGGGTCTAGGTCGCTGTCCTTCCTTCTGGGAAACACGAACGCTACTCAATCACATGACTTCACTTTCGGACTCGACCTGAGTAAGAGTGACGGCGTCGGTGAGAAGTACTCACATGACAGCAGCGATAAGGCGATCTCCTACTCTGGTGGATGGAACGAAGTTGATAGCGGTGGGGCCTGGAAAGGCTCCGTGATGGAATCGCAGACAGCGGGCGAAACTGCCACCTTTACGTTTACAGGAACAGGCATCGAAATCATCACCGGAACGGGTACTGATCACGGAAACTTGAGCATCAGTATTGATAATCGGCCCGCAACCACCGCCACTGGTTACGTTGAATCGAATCAGAACAAGCCCGACCAGTTGGTCGTGTTCAAAGAGGAAGGAATGCCTCTCGCATCACACACCGTTACGATTACTAACCTTGGTGAGCCGGGTGCTCCGGGGGCAGGAGGCACAAAAGTGCAGCTTGATGCCGTCAGTGTGCTTGGTGCACCTGAGACATCGTGGCAGACCATCAATGACTCCGATTCGGCGATTCGGTATGTGGGTACGTGGACGCATGATCGCGCAAAGAATTGGACGAAGAACGATCTTTTCGATGACGAGCACTCCTCGCCGCATGCAGGGGATTACTATGAGTACACCTTTAGCGGGGTAGGCGTCGATGTGATTGGGCCATATTCTTCCAACCATGGATCTGCGAGTATCTATATTGATGGTGATTTCGTTGGCAAGACGCAAGAGCAAGTCACCCAGACCGCTCAAGGGCAAAAGGTGCTCTTTTCATATCGTGACCTCGCGCCAGGGGAGCACACGATAAAAGTGGTGGTGGATGGAAAACCCTTTGCGTCGTCTAAAGGGAGCTATGTTGCACTCGATGCATTGCGCGTGTTCCCCGATGAGAATTCGCTGAGTGAATTCACCACGGGTACATCCATTAAAGACGGGCAGTATTCATGGGCGAAGATTCCTCAAAAAGCTGGTGCATCTCTCACGATTCATGGCCGAGACGGTATGGTACTCCTCGCCGATACGGTGATTGCGCGTCACAATCTGCTTTATACGACGTCACACCTCTTCGGCAAGCCTGTGGAGACGGATAGTGCGAATCTGCAATACCTGCTCGGGGTGAGGGGAGACGCCGGTGAGACGCTTCTCGAATACTCGCAAAAGCCTGATGTGCAAGTACCAGCGGGTGTAGAAGTCACCTGGAATGATCAGTATAAGCAGCTTCGTTTGAACTACACCTATGCGGATCAGCCATTCGATATTATTGTAAAGCCGCAGGGTGAGGGGGCTGCGAAAGCCTTGCGTCTACGCGTCATTGACCGGAACTATGCTCAGGGTACGTATCTGATCTCGACGGGTGACGCTAGCTCGACTAATCGTGTTGCTGTGGAAGGCGTGGACTTTGCTCGAACGCTCATATTTGACGGTGAGACTGTACACGTAACCGGCAATATCGATGAGAAATCTCAGGCTCCACGGATTCTGCTGCCATCTGGAAAGGCGAATGCTACATGGAATGCTTCCGAGCCTGGACTGCCTGGTGAGGATGGGTTCGTCGAATTTGAACCGAGACCTCTGCCGACAGTGCGAGTGCCATACTTGGCGTGGAAAGCAGCCGAAGAAACCCCCGAAGCTGAAGTGGATTACGACGATTCTCAGTGGAAGGTTATCACCGATACCGTATCGGCCAACCCTGCCAAACAAGGCCCTGCGCCTGGCTCAGCAGGAGGAGTGGTGCTCGATTCTAATCATCATGGATTCTACGAAGGTTCAGTATGGTACCGGGCTACGTTCACAGCCAATGCTGATAACGCACAAATCTCACTGAAGGCAACTGGTGCGGGGAACCAATACGCTCCGCGATCCATGGATCCTGCATTCTTCCAAGTGTGGGCCAATGGGCGATACCTCGGAGCCAAGGTGGCAAACGGCACGCAGCAAAACTTTACGCTCGACGGGATTCGTGCAGGAAGTGAGGTGAAGCTTGCAGTACTAGTGAATAACCTTGGGCAGAACCTCGACTGGAACGATAACGGCTTCTCCAAGGACAATCGCGGGCTCTACTCGGCAATGCTCCCAGCGCGAGACGGCGTGGTGGAATGGAGAATTCAAGGCGCCACCAGTATTCCCAGTGTTGAAAGTGCCTCAGAGAGGAGTGCCTCTGTGGCAACTGGAGTCGTTGATCCGATTCGAGGGCTATACAATGCGGGCGGTCTGTACGGTGAACGCTCAGGCTGGTATTTGCCGGAATATGATGACTCGCAGTGGGTGGAGTATGACGGCGATATGCACAATACCGATCCGGGCGTGACGTGGTATCGTGCGAACTTCACGCTTGATACTCCTGCGAACTCCGATGTGGCATACCGAGTAGAAGTGATCTCTAGCCGGTTCAATGAACGGGATCGTTCTAAGCGTAGAGATCACTCGCAAGCGACAATTTACGTGAACGGATGGAACACAGGAATCTACATCGGCGATGTAGGGCCGCAAAAGTCGTTCACGATCCCTCGCGCATTCCTCAATATGAATGGTGCCAACAATATCGCCGTGGCAGTGAATGCCAAAACTGCTGAAGCAGGGCCAGACAATATCGTTATTCGTCCGGTGCACTTGAGCTATATGGGGCCTGTCGATGCGCTCAGAACGGTAGTTCCGCCAGACGATGGTGACCCGAGTGAAGGCGAGACACCCGAGAGCAGCAGCATTCCCTGGGCTGAGTTAGTACCTGCGACCCCAAGCGGTGAAGGTACTTCCGAAGGCGACTCGCCCGAGGGCGCGAGTATCCCATGGACTGAACTGGTACCGGCCACCCCGGATTCCGAAGGTAGTAGCGTTCCGTGGGCGGAACTAGTGCCTGCAACGCCGAGCGATGAGGGTACTTCCGAAGGTGACTCGCCCGAGGGTGTGAGTATCCCATGGACTGAGTTGATACCCGCCGCTCCGACTGCTGAAGAGACCGCGGAAGGCATCAGTGTGCCGTGGGCCGAGCTCGTGCCCGCGACGCCGAGTGGCGAAGGTGATTCTGGCGAGGCTGCTGGCTCCGGCGAGGGCGCGAGTATCCCATGGGCTGAATTGGTACCTGCAACACCGACTTCGAGTAGTGCGCCCGAGGGTGGCAGCTCGAGTGAAGGTGGCCAACCAGAAACGGGCGAAACACCTGGAGATGCTCATGATCCTGGCAGCTCAGAGGGTGCCGCTACTACCCCCGACACTTCTTCGGATGGATCGTCGGAGAATGGGTCCTCTGAGACTAGTAGCGTCCCGTGGGCCGAGATGACGCCAGCAACTCCCAGCACTGAGAACCCCTCAGACGGGCAATCGATACAAGACGGCGCTGGCGAATCAGCCCCTGATCCCGAAAGCCTTGATTCCGGAACTACGGACGAGACGCCCGCAAACAAGGGGGCAGGTGCCGCGAATGGCACCCCAGACTCGGCGAAGGGAGGATCGGGCTCGGCACTTCCCCAAACTGGTGCTCCTGCGATCCCGCAACTCATAGCAGCGATGCTCGCTCTGCTGGGAGTTGGAGCCTCGCTACGTCTCCGACGCCCCAAGCGACTCGGCGCACACAGCCGCAGCTAAGCGCCGCGCCGAGTAGAGCTCAACTCAAGAGCCGCGATACAACGACTGAGCCTCCCTCAGATGATCCCAGGGAGGCTCAGTTTGGTATGGTGTTTTGGTGTCGTATTCAGTGACTTCTTCGAAATCCTCACAACGCGTTATGCGCTGCCTGTGCACGATCAACGGTGAGGTCAGAAGCAATTCTTGCGGCCACCGCTTTGGCCTCATCGCTACTTGGCCCTTCGCCGTCAGGGAAAAGCGTCTCGCGGTAGTAGCGTAACTCGTCGATAGAATCGTAAATATCGCCAATCGCCCGATGGTTCCCCGTTTTTTCTGGGGCTGCGAAATACACGCGCGGGTACCAGCGCTTCGCCATTTCTTTCACAGACGAGACATCGATAATGCGATAATGCAGGTGATCAACCAGCTCAGGCATATCGCGAGCGAGGAAGGTCTTATCAGTGCCCACGGAGTTACCCGCGAGTGGGGCTTTTCCGGCGTCTGGCACAAAGCGCCTAATGTAGTCGAGTACGACGCGCGTAGCTTCGGCCATCGAAAGGCCGTTGTCCCACTCGTTAATGAGGTTCGTGCGGGTGTGCATCTCACGAACGAAATCGCTCATATTCTTCACCGCGTCCGGTGAGGGCTTGATGACGACGTCAAGCCCAGTATCGAATGGTTCAAGTTCCGCGTTCGTGACCACTACCGCAACCTCCACGAGGGCATCTCGCTCCAGGTCAAGGCCTGTCATCTCGCAGTCAATCCATACAATCGGGCTATGTTGTGCACTATTAGTCATGCGCCCCCAGCGGGACTCGAACCCACAACCTACGGATTAGAAGGCCGTTGCTCTATCCATTGAGCTATGGAGGCAAGTGAATCAAGCGCCACGCACGGCGCTGAACATCATTTAATCTACCCGTTTTATGGGCTCGAGTGCCAACTGGCTCTATGTAGTGGCTAATTGTGGATAGTTTTTGCCACAATGTAAGGGTATACACTCATGGAAGGACGATCGTGGCACGCGATGATAGTTTTGGGGAGGCTCGGCTTCGTGCACCTTATTCTGGTAGCCAAGGCAGCCAACTTGCCTCTCTTGTGCGCCGCACGATCGAGGTTCTCGAAGAGACGACATTTGAGCTTAACCTACCGGGCGCGCAAGAACTTCGAGCTAGGCGCAAAGCTCTATTGACGCAGCTTCGCACGAGAATCCTCCCTCATCTGGAAAGCTCAGATCTGCCTGCCGTGGTGGTGCTTGCCGGATCGACGGGCGCTGGCAAATCCACTGTGATGAATTCTCTTGTGGGGAAAGAAGTCAGCGAATCTTCAATTATTCGCCCTACCACTCGTACACCCGTCGTGCTTGTAGATGACGCCGACGCCGATATGCTCACCGGCCATGCGCTTTCGTCAATTGGTCGCATGGTACGTGATGAGGGTGCGATTTCAGGTATCGCGCTGGTGGATGCCCCAGATCTTGATTCTGTGGAAACGGATAATCGCGATATCTCTAATCAGCTGCTTGACGCTGCTGACCTGTGGATATTCGTCACCACATCTCAGCGTTATGGTGATGCCGTTGCCTGGGATACCTTGCGTGAGGCGCACGATCGCGGATTAACTTGCGCTGTAGTGCTCAACCGGATTCCTGATTCGAAGCGCGGTGCGATTAGTAGAGATCTTCAAAAGCGCCTCATTAATCTGGGAATGGAAAACACACCGCTGTTTGTGATCCGAGATGAAGGGCCTGGCACCCAGATATTGAGCCATGAGTCGATGGCGGAATTTGAACGCTGGCTCAAAATGATCGCTGATACCCGCATGGGCGATAGGCTTGTGCGCCGCACTACGCAGGCCGTTCTCCCTAAGCTGCGCGAGGATCTTGCATTACTTGCAGATGGGATTGAAGCTCAAAGCCACGCTTTGATTGATCTTAAAGACAAAGCGATAGAAGGTGCGCAGCCACCGCGCGAAAAGCTTATTGGCAATATACTGAGTGGCCGTTTCGGTGCCGGATCTCCTACAACCGTGTGGCTTTCTATGGCCAGTGGGGGAGGGCCACTTGAGGCGCTCGTCTCAGGCAAGAAGTCCTTACTTTTTAATCGCAGACGCCGCTCGGAAAGAGACGCCGCAGCGACGACTATCTTCGACGCCGTCTTCACCTCTGCGCGTGTAGCCCTAACGCAAGCCGGACTTGCTGCCCTGGGCAATATCACGACGGCCTGGAAGGACGACGTCGTTGATGTGCAGGATCTCCTCGCCCGTGCGTCTGAGATGATGGATATCGACGGCGCTGTAGCAGCGGCTATGGATGCATGGAAAATAGATGTAGGCCGCCTTGGCAAAGAAGGTAAAAGCAATGAGTTCCTCGGGGATGCGGGGAATGCGGCGCTTATTGGTGTGGCGGCAGCTGGGATCACGGGGGCATTGAAAGCATGCCAAAAGCTCGGCCTTGAGCCGCAAGTTCGCCAGGCGAGGCAAATGTTGGTGGAACACGCCAATGATATGCTCGATTCGATTGTTGCGCTTTTCGCAAAGGTGGCAGATTCGGTGCGCATTGGTGAGCCTGGTATCCTGCGGCTGCGCTCGAGCGAGTTTGCCGAGCAGATGCGTTATATCAGTGCGGAGGGGCAGTAATGGGGATTGAATCGGGTACTCGCGCTGAGGCTGTGATGGAGCATCTGCGGAGCCTGCAAGCAGGTGTGGAGGCTGGCAGAGACTTCTTTGAACCAGGTGTTGTGGAGCAGGCGGGTGCAGAGCTGCGCACAGCCGAGCAGCGGATGGAGCTCGGTAGTGGGCTTACTGTGGTGGCGCTTGTGGGTGGCACTGGGTCTGGGAAGTCGTCGATGTTCAACGCTCTTACCGGATTCGATTTTGCAGATGCGGGTGATCTGCGCCCTACGACTGAGCGCGCGAGTGCCTGCGTGTGGGGAGCGGACGCGAGCGCACTGCTGGATTATCTTGGGGTGGATCAAGACCGGCGAATCCGACACGATTCGATCCTCACGGGTGGCGACCACGAGCATGCCGGCCTTGTGCTTTTAGATTTGCCTGATCAAGATTCAGTGCAGATCGCGCATTCGGCACTGGTAGACAGACTTATTCCGCTGATCGATCTTCTCGTGTGGGTGGTAGATCCGCAAAAATATGCCGATCATCTTCTTCACAGGCAGTACCTTGAGAAGCTGACGAACCGGCGTGACGCAATTCTCGTAGTCATGAATCATATCGACACTGTGGCACAGCGCGATCGAGACGTGCTCATGGATGATCTACGGCGCCTGCTCGATAGTGATGGCCTTGAAGGCGTCCCGATTCTTCCGGCGTCTGCTCTCACACATGAGGGCATCGCACAGGTGGATGAGTATCTGCGGCGCGCGGTGCGTGAAGAATCAATGACGACGAAGACGGCGATTGCTGGGCTTTCGGCGATCGCAGGGCGTCTTGCGGGGCAGATGGGTAGCGAGGAAGTAATACTGCGTGGCTCCCCTTTGGATGCGATTATCGACGATGTTGAGCGTGCTTCGGGCGTGCCGGCGGTTGTGGGTGCGCTCAGGAGCGATACCGCGCTTTTCGGTTCCTCAGCAGTGACGAAACCTGAGCAGCCAGCTCCCACCATGGTGACGGCCATTCGTGATACGTGGATGGCGAAGGTGCAGGCAGGCATGCCGCCTCGGTGGCAGGCAGGCCTGGATGCCTCGGTAGCCAGTAGTGATAGGCTCCGTAGAGAGCTCGGCAGAGCTTTGCAACACGTTTCTGTGCCCTCGGTGCGCAAGACTGGCGGCAGGGCGGTATTCGCCGTTGCTCTGATGCTGGCAATTACTGGGGTGGTGCTTGCGGTGCTGGGGATTCCGAGCCCCTCGGTAATTGCACGTATGGCACTGGGCGTAGGGGCTGTTGCTGTGGCTGTGCTCGGATATTGGATCGCGAGGATGCTCGTGCGGCGCTCTGCCCGTAAACAAGCAGCTATGTGTGGCACGGCTATACGTGATGCACTTGCGGCGGCGTTGGATGCCGAGATCGTTGCTGGCCCAGAAGGCATACTTGAGCGTCATCGAATCGCGCGGTTGGCTGTGGATACCTTGGCCCGTGGGGGAGAACACTATCCACATGAGTCTGTGGGCGCTGCTTAATCCACACGGTGCGTAGTGCCATTTTTAGCTTGCGGTGATTTTGCCACAGTTGATTACACGTAATGATCCTCGAGTAAGGGATTCAACGTGTAACGAGGGCTAGGCTGTACGCCAACGCGCATCTCCTCTGGGTTGTGTGTGGCTGAGGCAGCGGAGCATAGCCCACCACTGATTAGCCGTGAGGAGTAAAGCAATGGCAAACGATACAACGATTACGGTACGCGGATGGGTAGGTAGCGAGCCGAGACTCTATGCAGGATCACATGATGATGACGACAACCGCGCAAGCGTATCTACTGCTGTGATGAGTTTGGGTGTAACACCGCGCCTGTTCAATAGGCGAACGAATCGTTTTGAAGATGGGCAGACGGCGTGGTACTCCATTCGCTGCTTTGGCCCGCTGGCACAGAATGTTGCTCGATCTGTGCACAAGGGTGCACCGGTGCTGGTTCGAGGCAGGCTCAACACACGTACTTATATCGACAAAAATGATGTTCAGCGGGTGAGTCAGGTGATCTATGCGGATTCGGTTGCGATTGATCTCAATTCCTCGATTGCTACATATACGAAATCTCGCCCGGGGTATGTTCTCAATCGCGGTGATGAACGTGATCGCATGTGGGAGCATCCAAGTATGCAGGAGTCTACATCCCGTGGAGAAACCACTGACGACGCATATTCTGATGCGTCGGGAACCACGCGCGCGCCGGCTGATGATAGTACAGAAGGTACCAATGACGTAACAATTGATCCGGCTGGGGTGCTTGCCGCGGTGTAGGTTTACCGCATTTACCACCAGAGAGCTGTGGAGCTTTATTAATCGGCGCTTTACCGATATGGTTAGCCGTGGAAGTTCAGTGTGAGAGCAAGTGTGCCTCCACGGCGACGATATGGAGCAATATGGCAGAGTACATCTATTCGATGGTGCGAGCACGCAAAACCGTTGGCGACAAGGTGATCCTCAACGACGTCACTATGGCCTTTCTACCAGGGGCGAAGATCGGCATGGTTGGCCCCAACGGCGCGGGCAAGTCAACGATCTTGAAGATTATGGCTGGGCTCGACGAGCCGTCCAATGGCGAGGCGCGCCTATCGCCTGGGTATACGGTTGGTATCTTGCTTCAAGAGCCTCCGCTTGATGAGAGCAAGACGGTAGCTGAGAACGTGAGAGAAGCAGCCGCCGATATGTTTGCCAAAATCGAGCGCTTCAACCAGATCGGTATGGAGATGGCCGAGCCAGATGCCGATTTTGATGCTCTTATGGATGAGATGGGTAAACTCCAGACGGAGATTGATGCGAAGAACGCATGGGATCTTGAATCGCAGCTCCAGCAGGCAATGGATGCGTTACGATGCCCGCCTGGCGATACGCCCGTCTCTGTGCTCTCTGGTGGTGAACGCCGTCGCGTTGCATTATGTAAGCTGCTCCTTGAAGAGCCAGATCTGCTCTTGCTCGACGAACCTACTAACCATCTCGATGCAGAATCTGTGCTGTGGCTTGAGCAGCATTTGAGCAAGTATCCAGGGGCAGTGATTGCTGTGACGCACGATCGCTACTTCCTCGATCACGTTGCCGAGTGGATCGCGGAAGTAGATCGTGGCCAGCTCTATCCCTACGAAGGCAACTATTCCACCTACCTTGAAAAGAAAGCTGAGCGTCTGGAAGTTCAGGGCAAGAAGGATGCGAAACTGCAAAAGCGCCTGAAAGAAGAACTCGAGTGGGTGCGTACTTCTGCTAAAGGCAGGCAGGCAAAGTCGAAAGCGCGCCTCCAGAGATATGAGGAAATGGCTGCTGAGGCTGAGCGTACGCGCAAACTTGATTTTGATGAGATTCAGATCCCACCAGGGCCGCGTCTTGGCAATATCGTGATCGAGGCGAAGGATCTGCTCAAGGGTTTCGATGATCGCGTTTTGATTAAGGATTTGTCGTTTACACTGCCTCGCAACGGCATCGTGGGCATCATTGGCCCTAACGGCGTGGGAAAGACGACGCTTTTCAAGACGATCGTTGGCCTAGAGCCTCTCGACGGTGGGGATCTCAAGATCGGTGAAACCGTGAAAATCTCGTATGTGGATCAAAACCGCGCAGGGATTGATCCTAACAAGAACGTGTGGGAAGTTGTGTCTGACGGGCTTGACTACATCCAGGTGGGCAGCGTTGAGATGCCTTCACGCGCTTACGTATCCGCTTTCGGTTTCAAAGGGCCAGATCAGCAGAAGATGGCAGGAGTGCTTTCAGGCGGCGAACGCAACCGTTTGAATTTAGCATTGACTCTCAAGCAGGGTGGAAACCTGATTCTTCTCGATGAGCCAACCAATGATCTTGATGTAGAAACGTTGAGTTCGCTGGAAAATGCTCTTGAGCAGTTCCCCGGATGTGCTGTGGTAATTACGCACGATCGCTGGTTCCTTGACCGCGTCGCCACACATATTCTTGCCTGGGAGGGCACTGCAGATGAACCGTACAACTGGTACTGGTTCGAAGGGAACTTCGAGTCGTACGAGAAGAACAAGGTGGAGCGCCTAGGGGCAGAGGCTGCGCGCCCGAGCTCGCAAGTGTATCGAAAGCTCACTCGCGGCTGATAGCTTACGCTATCCTCTGCTCAACGATAGAAAGGCTAGTGGCTATGTATTACGCCATTCCCGTCATGCTCGATGCGTCTACGAATGCGGCGGTGTTTTCCGTACTCCAAGTGCTCTTTTTCATTCTCGTGGTGATGGTGTTTGGCGTAATACTTATACCAGTGATTGGCATGATCAAGAACTGGCGATCTGAGCGTATTCAAACACTTGAAGCCCAAGATATACCGGGAGGCTCAGACGCTGCTGATGCGAAGATGCCGAGCGAACGCGCCGAATAAGGTGCGTTCAGCCTTCCACACACCGCCATTTAGCGCAGCGTTTTCAGCCGTACCATCCCCTCTTGAGCCATCGTAGCGACGTGTACTCCGTTTTGGTAGTAGCGCGCCAGTGACAGCCCTCTGCCGCCTTGTGCGGAGGGAGAGATAAGCTCTGCAAGAATCCAGTCATCGACGGACACATCTCTATGCCACCATATTGCGTGGTCGAGCGTGGCAAGAGATACATCCGGGCTAAACCAGTACATTGAATGTTTGCGCATCACCGGTTCGAGCATGAATTGGTCAGTCGCATAGGCCAAAAGTGCCCTATGCACGAGCTGGCTAGTGTGTGCCGGTAGAGGTGCGGCCAATCTAAACCAGATCAGTGTATAGTCATCTTGGGTGGGAGCGGGAGCCGTCCATATAGCGCCGCCAACATGCCTGAGATCTACCGCTGTAATCGCGTTGAGCCTCTCCGCATTGGGAATTGCCAATTGATCAAAGAAATCAATTGACGATTCAAGCTCATGCGGATCGGGTGCAGGAGGCTGAGAGGTCTGATGCTCCACACCTGCCTGATGTTCTTGAAAGGATGCCCGCGCGGAGAAGATTGTATCGCCATGTTGATACGCCAAGATTCGGCGCGTAGAAAATGACCTCCCGTCAAGTACATCTTCAACCTCAAACCGTACTGGCGTATTAACATCACCTGGGCGGAGAAAGGCTGCGGTAATAGAATGAATCGCGCGATCGGCGGTCTCCCCATGCAAAGTTGCAGCTGCCGAAATCACAGCCTGTGCGAATACTTGCCCACCATAGATGCGTGGCGTGCGTTGAATAATTGAGCTACCGAGGAATACGCCGTCTTCCACCGAATCAAGCCGCAAGGTGTTCAACACAGCCGAAATAGGATCTCGTGGCGAATCGGGAATCTCGATAAACTCATTCATCGGCTATCCTTTCTGTATTCTGTACTTACTCTAGGGTTGGAATTCCGGCAGCAGCAAACTGTGGGTACAATTTCAAGAGAGCCCACCCATCAGCGTAATTTGGCTCATACCACGTGTAGCTTGAGGAGAATCCATGGCACTAGTGAGCGCCTCGCACGAGTTGATAGTGCAGCTCGCCCAGTCGTACGGTGTGGCCACCACCTTCTGGGGGTTTGACGGCCAGTTGCGCGAGGTGAAAGACGACGTTCTTGCTGCAGTGCTTCATGCGATGGGTGTGGATGCATCAAATGACGTGGTGATCGAGATGGAGCTCGCAGCACGCCAAGATCGGGAATGGCGCAGCGTTCTTCCCGTGTACACCGTGGTGCGCGAGGATCGTGGCTTGGATCTGCATGTGCATGTGCCGCACGGTGCGCGCGTGTGGGTGTCAGTCGAGCTAGAGGACTCTACATTCCGTGAACTCAACCAGATCGATGATTTCACAGAACCAAAGCTGATCGACGGCGCGTTAGTTGGCCAGGCAAGCTTTCGGATTGAACCAGGCTTTCCCTTGGGCTATCACACGGTGCATGCGTGGGTTGAAACCGATGGTGAGACTGTTGAACACGCCCGGCCGCTAACGGTGGTGCCTCACCGTCTACCTGAACCTTCGCGCAGCTGGGGGATGATGGTGCAACTCTATTCGGTGCGCTCGCGGCGATCGTGGGGGATAGGTGATCTTCGCGATTTAGCTGAAATGGTATCGCTGTTCGGTGAGCGCGGCGCGGATTTCATATTGATCAACCCCCTTCATGCTGCCGAGCCTACAGGGCATATGTCTCCCTCGCCGTACTTGCCTGTGACGCGCCGCTTCTTCAACCCGATATATATCCGCCCTGAGGATATTGCTGAGGTGGCCTACCTGTCTGGCCCAGAACGCTCTCTTGTGGAATGGGCAGGAGAAGCGGTGATACAAAGTTCTACTCGCAATGATCTTATTGATCGGGATGCTGTGTGGAAAGCGAAGCGTGAAGCCCTTGAAGTGATTTACAATTCAGGGCGATCCCAAGCTCGCGAGCGTGCCTTCCGCGCATTTCGCCGCACGGAAGGTGAAGGCCTTGAAGACTTTGCCCTATGGTGTGCTCTCTATGAGAAATATGACGGCGCTATCCCACCAGAGCTTGGAAATATCAATGCTCCGGGGATCGCGAAAGAGCGACGCGAGCTCGCTGATCGCATAGATTTTTGGGCATGGTTGCAGTGGATTATGGATCTGCAGCTCGGCCATGCGCAACATGTGGCGCACGAGAGCGGAATGCAATTAGGTATCTGCCATGATCTAGCGGTGGGTGTGCATCCCGCCGGTTCGGATCGTTTTACTATCCCAGGGGCTTTTGCTGAACATGTTGGGGTAGGTGCCCCACCTGATATGTATAACCAGCTTGGGCAGAATTGGTCGCAGCCGCCGTGGAATCCCACTGCGTTGGAAGCCATGGGATACGCGCCTTTGCGTGATATGGCACGCACGGTACTTCGCCACGCAGGTGCAATACGTGTGGATCACATTATGGGGCTTTTCCGATTGTGGTGGATACCGCAGGGGTGCGATCCCGTCGATGGCGCCTACGTAAGCTTCAACCATGAGGCGATGGTGGGCATCTTGTTGCTCGAAGCCTATCGCGCGGGTGCCGTTGTGATCGGTGAAGATCTCGGTACCGTCGAGCCATGGGTGCGCGAGTATCTAGCTGATCGCGGCATCCTCGGTACATCAGTATTTTGGTTTGAAAAGACACCCGATGGCGATCCTCTGCATGCCGGTGATTACCGCGTGAATACCTTTGCTACAGTTGATACTCACGATTTACCTCCAGCAGCGGGCTACATCGCAGGTGAACATGTGGATCTGCGTGATCGTCTAGGCCTTCTATCTGAACCTGTTGAGAAAGTACGCCAGGGCGCAATCGATGAAATCGAGCGCGTACGTGCACGTCTTGTAGAGTACGGCCTTGCCGATGAGGGATGTTCGGAGCGGGAGTTTATCGAGGGGCTTCACAAGTACATAGCACGCACACCATCGCAGCTGCTCGGCATTTCCTTGACGGATGCTGTAGGTGAACGGCGCGCCCAAAATCAGCCAGGTACCGATCAAGAATATCCAAACTGGAGGATTCCGCTAGCCGATGGTACTGAACAAGTGGTACTCACGGAGGATCTTGACAAGAATCCCCGCCTGAACTCCTTGTTGGCCGAGTTTGTCGTGGAATTCGAAGCTTCCCAGAGGTAGAGCGGATTGTGACGAGTATGAATGACGGCGCTCACAATCTTACGCAAGATGGTGCTCTCGCGCCCGCGCAGCTAGCCGATCAGATCATTGCGGCGAGCGGCGGCAGCGCGAACGTTTCAGGTGTGGATTCGAATATATCCCGCATTGAGTTGTCGGTGAAGGACTCGTCACAAGTGGATGTGGAAGCCTTGCGGCGTTTGGGCGCAATAGGAGTTGTTTTACAAACAGAGCATGTGCAGCTTGTATTTGGTAAGTCTGCAGATCACATCGCATATTCGCTTATTGATCGGCTCGGTATTGCCCCTAGCGAGAATTATTAAAAGCCGGCATCGGCATTATGCCAACGGTGCAAGCGGTTAGATTCGCCGTATCTTCCGCACGCATATTGCACGCATGGTGCGCACTTAGGGTAATGCTTACATGTAACGTGTGTGCTGGCGATTCGCGAGATTCGCGGTGGTATTCTCGCTGCAATGGTGAGCATTCCTGAAAAACATAAGCAGGGGAGACACTTCATGTGAAGTGCCTCCCCTGCATCGTAACTGTAATTTGAGCTCACATGGGTGGGCTAGAGGTCTGCCGCCTGTGCGCGTTTCGCGCGCTTAGCTGAGTCGAGAGCTTCCGATACCAGACGGCGCAGTGCTCGCGCTGCCTGCGGATGGGTTTCCATCCATTCGTCACCGGCCGCAATGAGATCGACGCCGAGATCCTCCCTACCAACAAGCGGCATGGGGAAGGAGTACTCAATCATATTGGAAGCGATCTCTTTGGTGCGGTCACGCCATTGCTGTTCGACTGTGGCGTAGTATTTCTCCACGTATGGCACCAGTGATTCCGGTGTTGAATCACGGAAACCAAGTGAAAGGGAACGCTGGATCGAGTTCGGCACTCTACCGCCGGTAAGATCCTGCCATGCCCTCTCTTTTGCAGCTGGATCGCTGAGAGCGCCGCGAGCCCGAGCCGCTTCGTTCGCTCCCGATGCGGTGTTGTCGCGCTCAAGGCGTTCGCGCTCAATATCATCTTCACCGATGCGCCCTTCGGCAGCAAGCTTTTGAATAATAGCCCAGCGCATATTTGCGTCGAGATCGAGACCCTCGGGAACATCCTTACCCTCAAGCCAACGAGCTACACCATCAATCTGCTCATCAGTATGCGCTAGCGCTATAGCAGAGAGTGCAAGCTGGAGCTGCCTATCGGAGCCAGGCTCAGCACCGGCCACAAGGGTTTTGAGCGTTCCGCCAACCTCGATTTGAAGCTGCTCGCGCTTACTTGGATGTGAATACAAGGAAGTAGCAACATCGAGCTCATTGCGAAGATAGCGCAACACCGTGCCGTGATCTTCAGTCTCCAAAGCTCGCAGAGCAAGGCGTGCAAAATCGCTTGCTGGCATTTCGCCGTCACGGCACATATCCCAAGCTGAGAGCAGCACCAGCGTGCGCGGCAACCTATCGTCGAAAGCATTGATGTTCTCAATTGCTGCTGCCAAGGAATCATCATCAAGACGTACTTTCGCGTACGCGAGGTCGCCGTCATTAATCAAGATGAGCTGAGGACGCGTGATCCCCACAAAGTCTGGTACCACGGTAGACTCACCATCAATATCAAGCTCGGTGTATTCCGTACGCTTGAAGACGCCGTCTACAAGGTTATACCCACCTACGCCAATACGGTGAGGCCGTAAAGACGAACGCCCATCAGATTCTTGCACGATAACGAAATGCTTGATGGTGCCTTCAGAATCCACCTCGAGTTGAGGCTTGAGAATGTTGATTCCCGATTCCTCGAGCCAGAGTTTGCTCCATGTGGCCAGATCGCGTCCGGAGGCAGCTTCGAGCTCAACCAGCAGATCATTCAATGTGGCGTTACTCCAGGCCTTCTTTGCGAGGTAGCGTTGAACACCCGTGATAAACGCATCCCAGCCTACGTAGGCTACGAGTTGTTGGAACACCGAAGCGCCCTTGCCGTAGGTGATCCCGTCAAAGTTCACCAGCACATCTTCGAGATCGCGAATATCGGAGGCGATTGGATGAGTGGATGGCAACTGGTCCTCCGCCTGAGCCCACGACTTCTCAGAGGAATTGAAGGTGACCCATGCCTCTTTATATTGAGAGGTCTCTGCCGTCGCCACATGGCTCATATACTCTGCGAAGGATTCATTGAGCCACAGATCGTCCCACCACTTCATGGTGACCAGATCCCCGAACCACATGTGTGCCAGCTCGTGCAAGATGGTGATGGCTCTGCGTTCAATGAGAGCAGCGGTTGCCCGTGAGCGGAAAACGTAGTCGTCAAGAATAGTGACGCAGCCAGGATGCTCCATAGCGCCAGCATTGTATTCTGGAACGAAAATCTGATCGTATTTCCGGAACGGATATGGCTGCTTGTAGGAATTCTCGTAGAACGGCATGCCGTCTTTTGCAATCTTGATAACCTCTTCGCCATCAAGATACTCGGCAAGTGATTTGCGCGCATAGGCACCCATTGGGATCTCACGGCCATCAATTGAAGTGTAGGAATCGGTGACGCCTTCATAAGGCCCAGCAATAATACACGTGAGGTAGGACGAGATACGCTCAGTTGGAGTAAACTCCCACGTCGCCGTGCCATCACCATTAGAGATCGGCGAAGGGGTAGGCGACACAGAGAATACTTTCCACGCTTCGGGTGCGCGCACCACGAAAGTGAACTCGGCTTTGAGATCGGGTTGCTCAAATACAGCAAACATACGCCGCGAATCGGCAACTTCAAACTGCGAGTAGAGATAGGCTTCGCCATCTGCCGGATCAACTGCGCGGTGCAGCCCTTCGCCCGTATGGGAGTATTCGCATACAGCGCTCACGATCAACTCATTGTGCTCGGCAAGGTTCGGCAGAGGAATACGCGCGTCCTGGTAGGAATCAAGCGGAAGTTTCGTTCCATTGAGCACGATGTCGTCCACTGAACGGGCGATCAGATCGATAAAGGTAGAGGCGCCGGCCTTGGCATCGAAATTGAGCGTCGTCACTGAAGAAAAGGTTTCGCTGCTCGTGAGGTCGAGTTCGACACGGTATGTTTTAGCATCTACAATCTGAGCGCGCTCTTGTGCTTCTTCGCGGCTGAGATTCATTCCTGGCATAGGAGTCCTTTCATATTCATTTCTATTTCAAGTATCGTTTTGCGGAGCAACTACCAGATATGTACACGCTCTTCTGGCGGTAGGTAGAGGTCGTCGCCTGGCTGCACATCAAATTCACATGCGAACGCGTCCACATTCTTCACGACGCCATTGCAGCGGAACTCAGCAGGCGAGTGCGGATCTGTAGCGACCCGTTGAATCATCAGTTGATCACGGCGCTTCTCTTGCCAGATTCGCGCATACGAGAGCAAAACACGTTGCACGCCCGTGTACCCCTCGATCACAGGTGCATCGTCAACCGATTCGAAGCCCTCACGTTTCATCGCAATTGCGTAGGCTTTGAGTGCAATCGTTAAACCGCCTAGATCGCCGATGTTTTCCCCGAGCGTGAGTGCACCTTGCACATGGTGGGGAGACTGCTCGCCAAGTTGGGCAGGCACATACGCATCATACTGATCAACGAGCGCCTTCGTGCGAGCCTCAAATTCTTCTCGGTCCGAATCCGTCCACCAGTTGTTAAGCCGGCCTTCGCCGTCATACTTCGAACCCTGATCATCAAACCCGTGGCCGATCTCATGGCCAATAACAGCGCCAATACCTCCGTAATTCCACGCTGAATCAGCCTGCGGATCAAAGAACGGTGGCTGGAGAATCGCTGCGGGGAACACGATTTCATTCGCCACAGGGTTGTAGTAGGCATTTACCGTCTGAGGATACATGTGCCACTCGCTGCGATCCACAGGGTTACCGAGTTTACTCAACTCAAAATCGAGTGAGAAACGGGCCGCTGCACGGATGTTCCCAACCAGGTCCTCGGGATTAATCTCAAGAGCCGAATAGTCTTTCCATTTATCCGGATAGGCGATTTTAGTGACGAACGTAGAGAGCTTCTCGAGAGCCTTGGCTCTGGTTTCGTCCGTCATCCACTCCAGATCAGAGATCGACTCGTGATAAGCGCTGAGCAAATCCTCTACAAGTTGTTCCATTTGCTCCTTGTATGAGCTAGGGAAGTGCCGTGCCACGTATTCTTTGCCCACGGCTTCGCCCAATACGCCGTCTACAAGAGAGACGCCGCGCTTCCACCGATCACGCATCTCTTCCTGGCCTGAAAGCACCTTGCCGTAGAAGTTGAAGTTCGCTTGCGCAATATCGTTGCTCAGGTACGGGGCGCGAGAAATGATCACATGCCACATAAGGTAGGTGCGCAAAGCATCAATATCTGTGTCTTCCCACACGCGCGCAAAACCAGTAAGTGCTTTCGGGGTATATACCAAGAAAGAGGGAGTCTTCTCGGGTGTGAAGCCCAATGCGTTCAATGCCGCTTCCCAATCGAAACCCGGTGCGCTCGCGATGAAGTCCTCCCGAGACATCACATTGTTCGTTGCCTCGGCATCACGGGACTCGACGACCGTGAAGTGGTGTGAGGCGATCGCCGTCTCAACCTCAAGAATCGTTTGCGCGGCCTGCTGGGCGGTGGCATCATCGGCCTCCGTGGCAAGTGAATACAGTACTGGAATAAACGCCTTGTATGCTTCCAGAATCTCGGCGTACTCAGGTGAGCGGTAGAAAGCCTCGTCTGGAAGGCCTATTCCTGATTGAAAGAGCCACGTAATGTACTGCGAGGGGTTATTGCGATCGGCGTCCACCTCCCAACCGAATGGAATATCTACGCCCTCAGATGCGAGTTTTGCCATGACGACGAGCAGCTCTGCTTTATCCTGAGCCTGAGCGAGTTCATCGAGATCGGTTTGAAGGGGGCCGGCACCCAAGCCGTTAATGCGTGCCTCATCCATGAAAGACGTATACAAATCGGCGATCTTTTGAGATTCTTCGCTATTGCCATCCTTGGCTGCCAGTTCCTCGACGATTGCACGTACGCGAGCTTCGGAAAGATTGTGAAGATCCATGAACGAGCCTGTGGAGGCCTGATCAGCTGGGATTTCCGTATCGTCTAGCCACATGCCGTTGACGTGGCGGAAAAAATCGTCTTGCGGGCGCACCTCAGCGTTGAGGTTCGCGATTACACTGCGAGTGGTTTCATCTACTGAAGTCATAGGCATCATTGTACCCGACGCCTTGCATCGGCAATCATAGACTCCGGGCGGAATAGAACCCATGGCGAGGGTGGAGGAATACTAATGCCTAGCGAAAAACTGTGCGGACGGCGTCATCTCGGGAAAGAATGGATGTAGGTTGAGTAGAAGCGCTGCTTTTATCAGCGCGAAATTATCCGATAAGCTAAATGTATGCGTGTACACATCGCGGCGGATCATGCCGGCTTTGAATTGAAAGCATTTCTTCGTGAGCAACTACAAGCTGAGGGTTACGACGTGGTAGACCACGGCTATCTTGAATATGACAAGTTCGATGCCTATCCGCCGGTGTGCTACGACTGTGCGGTGAGTACTGTGGCGGATCCTGGCTCCCTGGGCATTGTGATCGGAGGGTCGGGCAACGGCGAGCAAATGGCGGCGAACAAAGCGCCAGGGGCTCGAGCAGCTCTGGTATGGAATGACGAAACCGCTACTCTTGCGCGTGAACATAACAATGCCAACATCATCTCGATTGGAGCACGCCAACATAGCCAAGATGAGGCGCTGCGCTTCGTCAAGATATTCTTGACGACGGGTTTTGATCCACAATCGCGCCATCAGTCTCGGATCGAGATGCTTGACGCCCTCGGACGCTAGGCTGTGAACCCAAGAATCTGCGCCCACAGGCGGCGTAGCTAGGCTCGCGAACCTTGCAGCCTATATATCCTTCCCAGCCTAGATATAAATCGCAGGGTCGATATAGTAGGCGGGATCTACTTGTGGTTCCATCCCTGAAATAGAACGATTCTCTGCAGGGATCCCAACGGCAATATTGCTTGCCGGGACGTCTTTGACGACTACTGCATTCGCGCCTATTGCTACGTCGTCTCCAATAGTGATTGCGCCGAGCACCTTCGCACCCGAACCGATCACTACGCGATCACCCACAGTTGGATGACGTTTCCCTTGGTGAAGAGAAGTACCGCCCAACGTCGTTCCGTGATAAATCGTGACGTCCTCGCCCACTTCGGCGGTCTCGCCGATCACCACGCCCATACCGTGATCGATAAAGAGTCGGCTGCCCAGCTTAGCTCCAGGATGGATCTCCACGCCAGTAATGGCGCGTGTCGTCTGAGCCAATATGCGTGCCGGAAGTTTCAAGCTCTCGTGCGCCCACATCCGGTGAGCCACGCGATATGCCCACACGGCGTGTACGCCAGAATACACAAGAGCCACTTCTAGCGTGTTTCTGGCAGCAGGATC
This sequence comes from Arcanobacterium sp., assembly GCA_022783665.1. Lineage (GTDB taxonomy): Bacteria > Actinomycetota > Actinomycetes > Actinomycetales > Actinomycetaceae > Arcanobacterium_A. The sequence goes on along the minus strand of JALFZJ010000072.1, from coordinate 873 downwards.
GTGGGTAACAGCAGCGGTGAGGTCATCACGCATCTGCGTGACGACCTCACCAACAACTCGTGAAACCTTCTTTATAGGATTATGCATTTAGTCCTCTACGAGACCTTCAAATAGGGGAGTCGAGACGTAACGCTCACCGAAATCAGGCACAATCACCACGATATTCTTGTTCGCGTTTTCTGGCCGCTTCGCCAGCTCAAGCGCTGCCCAGAGCGCAGCTCCGCCCGAAAGGCCAGCAAGGATGCCTTCCTGATGAGCGGCAGCTCGAGCCGTAGTGACGGCGTCATCAAATTCTACCGTAATTACTTCGTTATAGATATCTGTATCGAGCACCTCAGGCACAAAATTCGCGCCGATACCCTGGATCTTGTGTGGGCCTGCCTTGCCCGTGGAGAGAAGCGGCGAATCCGCAGGCTCAACAGCTACTAGTTGCACATCCGGATTTTGAGAACGCAGATAACGCCCCGCGCCCGTCAATGTGCCGCCTGTGCCGATGCCAGCTACAAGTGCGTCGACCTTCGCATCAAGATCGCTCCAGATTTCTGGGCCAGTCGTTGCTTCGTGAATAGCAGGGTTGGCAGCGTTGGCGAACTGGGAAGCGAGAATTGCGCCGTCATTCGCTGCTACGATTTCGTTGGCTTTATCTACTGCGCCTTGCATGCCTTTCGCCGGTTCCGTGAGCACCAATTCGGCGCCAAACCCGCGCAGCAAAGCACGGCGTTCCTTACTCATGGACGCCGGCATCGTCAAAATCACTTTGTAGCCACGAGCCGCGCCCACCCATGCGAGTGCAATACCGGTGTTGCCCGATGTGGCCTCTACGATCGTTCCGCCCGGCTTGAGAGCGCCAGCCTTCTCAGCGGCGTCAACAAT